>JALQSZ010000228.1 GCA_023264135.1 Acidimicrobiales bacterium | reverse complement strand
AGTCGAACCCTTCATGGCGTGGGCATCAATCACCAGCGACAGGATCGGTTCGAGGGTCGGCGTCGCCATGGGCTCACGGTAGAGCGAGAGCGTCGATTTCGTGAAGCCGAACCGTTCGTCGTCCTACACTCGGCGAACTGCCTGACCACGGGGTCAAAGCACTGCATCTGGGGGACATTTCATGGGTATGCCAACTGATATCGGCATCATTGATCTCGGTATGGGCTTTCCCTATACGAGTATTGAAGAGAAGAAGGCGGCTTACGACTTCTTCAAAGCGAACTTGAAAGACAAGCAGTCGCTTCAAGAGTTTGAGTTCCCTGCGCAGTACATGTTCAAGGATGTTCCCGATGTCGTGTCGCCCGACACTGATGTGGTTGCGTGGATCGTCGAGAAGATGGACGCGTTCAATATCGAACAGTGCATGACCGGCGTTAACGAACATTCGATTCGCGCCAAGCAAGAACACCCCGGTCGCTTTCATCTGTGCGCGCAAGCCGATCCCAATAAGGGGATGGAAACGGTTCGCAATCTGAAGCGACTCAAAGCCGAGAACAACATCGTTGCTGCGATGACGTTTCCGAGCGGCATGGTTCCGCAGGTAGGTGTCGGCGACAAGAAGATGTATCCGATCTACGCCACCTGTTGTGAACTCGACATTCCGATCTGCATCAATGGCGGAATTGTTGGCCCTCGTATGCCGAGTTGGCCACAACATGTCGAGCAGTTCGATGAAGTGCTGTACGACTTCCCTGAACTCACGATGGTGATGATGCACGGTGGTGAACCATGGACGGAACTTGCGGTGAAGCTCATGCTCAAGTGGCCAGGGCTGCACTACATGACCAGTGCGTTTGCTCCGAAGCACTATCCGAAAGACATCATCAAGTACGCAAACACACGGGGTAGCGACAAGATCATGTATTGCGGGTATTTCCCCGCCGGTCTTTCACTCGAGCGCCAGTTCTCTGACATGCCCAACGTTCCATTCAATGACAACGTGTGGCCGAAGTTCCTTCGCGAAAACGCATTGCGCGTCTTCAAGCTCGATCAGGATCGCTGAACAAACTCTCGCTTGCACTGCGCAACGAGTTCTGGTTGAAGCCAGAGATCGGCAATGGTCATCGCCATGGCAGTTGCGCCATCTATGACTGCCTGATCACCGCTCGGCGACGCCGCGTGTTTTGTGAATCCATCGGTGTGGATTCCGGTGCCACTTGGCGCAACTGCAAGCAGAGGGTGAATGGTGGGAACAATGTGGGAAACATTTCCCATATCGGTGGAACCGATCACCTCACCGTCAATTCCAGCGATACCAAGGGAGCGTCCAAGTGCCGCGGCGTTTTCCGCAAACAGCGTTTCAAGGGTTGGTGAACTGCGAAGGTCGGCATAGGCAGGTTCGATCCACGAACAGCTGATCTCGCAATCAGTTGCCTTTGCACCTGCATCAAGAGCGGCGCGCACACGCAAAGCAAGAGCATCGACCTGTTCCAGTTTTGGCGCGCGAATCGCCCATTCGGTTGCAGCGAACTCGGGGACGATATTGGGCTTGTCTCCGCCTGCTCGAAAAATTCCGTGCACTCGTTCGTCGGGGCGCAGGTGTTGGCGCAGCGCTGCCACATTGAGATACCCGAGCACTGCCGCGTCGAGAGCATTGCGTCCATCCCAGGGATGCGCAGCCGCGTGTGCGGGTTTCCCGCGGTACTCGCACACCAAATTTTTGATGGCGATTGCAGTCATCGATCGAAGGTCGATATCCGCTGGATGAATCATCATGGCGACGTCGACGTCATCAAGTGCCCCGGACTCGGCCATGAAGACCTTTCCTCCGCCAGATTCTTCGGCCGGAGAACCAAGGACAACGACGCGGCCGCCGAATTGTTCGGCCATCGATGCGGCGGCAAGCGCAGCGCCGAGTCCGGCCGCCGCGATGATGTTGTGACCGCAGGCGTGGCCCATTCCGGGGAGCGCGTCATATTCACAAAAAATCGCGATTGTTGGTCCGGATGCGCCGGCGGTTGCTCGAAACGCGGTGGGAAGCCCAAAAGCATGTTGATCGACGTCAAGCCCCTCAGCGCGCAGGGCCTCGACAAGCAGCTTGTGAGCCTGATGTTCTTCGAATGCGAGTTCGGGGGTCGCGTGGATGTCATGGGAGAGACTGACGAGGAGATCGCGCCGCTGATGCACCGCTGTTTGCATCGCCGCCTTCGCCTCGGACAACTCCATGGACCGACGCTATCGCCACCACTTCGGGGGCAGGAAGGTTGCGGTGCTAAGTATGGGCGCCGTGTCTGTGACTATTTCAGCGGAGTCTTACCGCTCAGTTCGAGCTTTGACCGAGGCAATTGCGGCCCCGTTGTCGGCCGAGGATCAGACCGCGCAGTCAATGGATGATGTCAGCCCAACAAAATGGCATCGCGCTCACACCACATGGTTCTTTGAGGAATTCGTACTGGTTCCGAACCTCACTGACTATTCGGTGTTTGATCCCGCGTATCGCTACCTCTTTAATTCCTATTACGAAGCGGTTGGTGAACGTCATCCTCGATCCGAACGCGGAGCGATCACTCGACCAGGAATCGATGACATCTCTGCTTATCGTGCCCATGTTGACGCTGCGATGGAGCAGTTGTTGTCGTCTGAACTCAACGACGACGTGTTGGCGTTGATTGAGCTTGGTCTGCATCACGAACAACAGCATCAAGAACTCGCACTGATGGATATCAAGCATGTGTTGTCACGGAATGTTCTTGATCCGGTGTACCGATCAACTGTCGTCGAACGAGCAACCGCATCTCCACTTGAGTGGGTCGCATTCGAAGGCGGCGTTGTCAAGATCGGTCACGACGGCGACGGCTTTGCGTTCGACAATGAGTTCCCGATGCACGAGCAGGTTGTGCAACCCTTTGCACTTGCCACGCGACCGGTGAGCTGCGGGGAAGTGCTTTCGTTTATCGCCGATGGCGGTTACTCGCGCCCCGAACTATGGCTTTCCGATGGTTGGGCGACGGTGCAGCGCGAAGGGT
>JALQSZ010000227.1 GCA_023264135.1 Acidimicrobiales bacterium | reverse complement strand
CGGCGTTGTCGAGAAGATTGGCGATCACGCGTCCGAATCGGCGTTTGTCGACGCGTACGACGAGTTCATCGGTGTCGGCATCGTGGATGACCGGTACGCCGCCACCGCCGAGGATGCTGACGGATTGGTACACAAGCTCAACGACGAGAACATCTTCAAGGTGAAGCGTGATTGCACCCACGTCGAAACGTGAGATTTCCAAAAGGTCCTCAACGAGTTGCTGGAGGCGGTCGATGTCTGCCGACAGCAACACGAGTGCAGTGCGCGCTCGTTCAGGAAGATCGTCGCGGGTGTTTTCCAACACTTCGATCGAAGCTGCGAGGGTCATGAGTGGCGAACGAAGTTCGTGACTGACTTCAGACGCGAATCGTGCGTCGCGTTCAATGCGATCTTCAAGGGCCTGGGCCATTTCATTGAACGGTTTTGAAATCAGATCGAGGTCGGCATCGACGCCTTCGGGGAGACGAGTGTCGAGTCGACCGCCAGCGATTGCTCCTGCGGCAGTTCCGACGTCGAGCAGTGGCGCAAATACTCGACGACTGGCCCAGTAACCGATGAGGGCACCAGCAACCGTGGTCAGCGCTGACGCAATGAGAAGGGTCCACGCCAAACCATCAAGCGTGCGCTGGAGATCAGCGAGCGGCACGCTTTCGTAATACTGCGCATCGAGGTCTGCCACAGGAACGCCGACGACAAGTTGGGTGGAGCCGTTGACCTCGGTTCGCATTCGAGCTGCTTGTCCGCCCGCCACCATGTCGAGGAGTGAAGACGGGATCGACTGCTGCGTGAAAACCGTGGAATCGGTCGCGTACCAACGGCCAGCAATCGAAAGGGCAGCGTTTGCATCGTTGGGATGGGAAAGGCTTGTCAGGTCGCGGGTGACCATGATCGGAGTGGTTGCGTACGGCAGCTCAACCGAGAGGCGATCGGCATTCGCAAAGGCCCGTGCTACCGAAGAGTCCTGACGTTGATCAATCAGGTTCTGTCGGGTCAGACCGAAGGTGATGAACGCCAGAACTGCGGACAACACTGCAGCACCGAGCGCGAAGGTCAGCGTGAGACGGGTGCGAAGGCCAAATCGACGGCGAACCGGGGCAATGATCCGAGCACGACGCCTTCGTCGAGTGCGGGTCGTGATGGGTTTCGTCACTGTTGAAGTTTGTAGCCGAGGCCGCGGATCGTCATGACGTGGCGCGGATTGGCTGGATCGACTTCAACCTTCATGCGCAATCGACGCACGTGCACATCAACAAGACGACCGTCGCCGAAGTAGCCGTAGCCCCACACACGTTCGAGAAGAACCTCGCGGCTAAAGACGCGGCCGGGAGCGGAGGCAAGTTCAACAAGAAGTCGGAATTCAGTTTTGGTGAGGTGGACCTCGGCGTTGTCGCGCAGAACGATTCCTTCGTCGGGAATGATTTCGAGATCACCGAAGCGAAGATGAGTTGGCGCAAGGTCGATCGTGCGCGCACGGCGAAGTAGCGCACGAATTCGTGCAGAAAGTTCTTTCGGTGCGAATGGCTTGGTGAGGTAGTCATCAGCGCCGGCTTCGAGACCAGCAACGACATCGTGCGTATCGGCGCGCGCCGTGACCATCACGATTGGAACATCGCTGACTCGGCGGATCGATCGGCACACGTCGAAGCCATCGATGCCAGGAAGCATGATGTCGATCAGTACGACATCACTGGGCTGGCGGGTGAAGGCTTGCAATGCTTCTTCGCCGGTATCGGCTTCTTCGACATCCCAGCCCTCGTCCTCAAGCGCGAGGCGAACGGCAGTGCGGATTCGTTCGTCGTCCTCGACGGTAAGGATTCGTGTACCCATAAGGGCACCATTGTCACCGATAAGCAGTCGCTGCGTCAGATTCTTTGAGCGAGCGGTTCTGGGAGTCGTCAGGCGTTGCCGGCGTCGGCGTCAATCAGGAGCGATCGAAGACCGTCAAAGAGTGCTGGCGGTGCAGCAAGACAGAAGTCGAACTCCGGTGCTCCGCCTGAGAGATTGCCAACGATCGCGCCCGCTTCAGAGGCGATGAGCGCCCCGGCGGCATGATCCCAAGGCTGGAGTCCACGTTCGTAATACGCGTCGACTCGTCCGCAGGCAACGGAACAAAGGTCGACGGAAGCGGCACCCATGCGTCGGATGTCGCGAACCGATCCGATGACCTTTCCGAGCACGGCTGCTTGGCGACGACGACGGTCAGGTTCATAGGAGAACCCGGTTGCAACTAACGCGTGCGAAAGATCGGTTTCGGAAGAGGCGCGAATTGGTTCTCCGTTGCGCTGAGCTCCGCAGCCACGACGCGCAGTGAAGACTTCGCCGTGCAGCGGGTCATGAACGACGCCGAGCGCCATTTCTCCGTCGATCTCCGCGGCAATCGAGACTGCGAAACCGGCGTGTCCGTAGAGGTAATTGGTCGTTCCATCGATTGGGTCGACGATCCATCGAATTCCGGTTGTGCCGGTGCGATCTGTTCCTTCTTCACCAAGAATCGCGTCGTCCGGACGAGCTGCGGTCAATCGGCCGAGGATGAGCGCTTCCGACGCTTTGTCCATTTCCGTGACCATGTCGGTGCCAGTGGTTTTTGTATCGACAAGTGTGCGGGCGCGCGAGAGTCCGTCGACGATGAGTGCGGCTGCCTCGGCCGCTGTTGCTATCGCAAGTTCAAGAAGCGAGGTGGTGTCGTGCGTCATTAACGCACTCGCGGAACATTGCGAGTTGCCGCAGTTGTTTTTGCAGCAGCAGCGGCCGCTTCGTCACGAGCTCGGATCGTGTTCCATTCGCCCATTGCTCGAAGCGTCAGTACCACGACAACCGCGGTTCCGAGAGCGGCAACGACGGCGCCAACGAGTGCACCGAGTCCCGCCCAAACTGAGGAGTCGCCAGTCACTTGGAGATCGACAAACGCGTAGCCAATGAACCCTCCGGCGGTGCCGCCGATGAGGATCGCAACGAATGCGAGAACACGTGCTCCGACGGAAGGGAGCGCGGACGTGCCCGTTGTCGTGGTGGTGGTTGGCGAAGGCATCGGAGCCATCGT
>JALQSZ010000226.1 GCA_023264135.1 Acidimicrobiales bacterium | reverse complement strand
ACTGTCGGATCCCAAAGTTTCCGGAAGCAACATTTCGTTCCACGCGGTCGATGTTGGCGACGATGCCGACACCGACCCAGTTGCCGGTCGTGACGCAACCCACGATCTCATTACCGGTTCGTTCACAGACGCGGAACTCTTCATTGACAATGGCGTTGGTCCGCCGTGTCCGAGCTCAATTACGTCGGCAGGGTTTTCTCCGTGTCTCATTCCGGCGAACGGAAAGGTGACGTTCAAAGCGACGATCAGCGCGAACAGTCAGCAGTACGCGCAGATCACAAAGCCCGAACCCACTGATCCCAATTCGACTGGCGCGTTCACCGTTGCGGCAACGGCAAACTCGTCGCAGAACCGCACGCCGTGGGGTCCGTGCGCGAACCCGTGCATCCTTCAGTATTTCTCGGGCCAAACATGGACGATCAGCGCTGGATCACAGGCAGTGAACTTCACCGTTGATTGGCTCTCGCAGGGCGGCGACGAGGGCGATGGCTACGGCAACTTCGACGACGACTGAGAGTGACGCCGGAGTAACGGTCAACCGGTAAACGTCGGAACCACGGGGTCGCCACTAGGAGTGGTGGGTTCTGTGGTGGGCGTCGGTGTTGGCGTCGGTGTGTAGGTCATCTCGACAAAAAATGTCGACGACAAGCTCTGTGTTGGTTCATACCAACCGACCGCTGCACAGAAACCGATCATGCAGTAAATATCTGAAGGATCGGAATAACCGCCGACGTTCATCGCGGTAAGGCCAGGAACAGGTGATGCGTCGGTGAACGTGCCGTCGGCATTGCGCATCACGACGTAGGCCTGCCAAGGAAGACCGACTTGGTAATTGCCGATGATCGCGCAAGTGCCATCGCTCGCACACGACATCGATTTGGCCGAGTCGAATCCATTGGTGATCGCTGCGACGCCCGGCATGTCAATGGCCGTTCCCCACACGCCGTTGGACAGTTCAGAAACCCACGAGCCAGATGCCGAAGCGCTGTGCCACTGGCCGATCGCGAGACAACTTGTTGGCCCCCAGCACGAAAGCAAAAAGACCTTTGTGTATCCACTGGTATCAAGCGCTGCGACACCAGGTACGAGCACAGCATTCGACCAACTTCCATTGGCGAGCATCGTTGAATACGACTGTTTTTGAGCGTTGATGTTGGTAGTTCCCAGTGCGATACACACAGGACCAGCGCTGCACGAAAGCACGGTCGCATCGCTGTAGGCGCCAATTGTGGCGACGCCGGGAATTTGCGTTGCACTGGCCCACGTGCCGCCAGTGCGTCGAACGGTGAACGCCGTCGGAACGCTGCTGATGTAGGTGTAACCAACGCCAACACATTCACCATCGGCCCAGCACGACACCGCGTGCAGCTGGCCACCACCACTTGTGCCGGCAACGGGTTGTGCGTTCTGCCAAACGCCTCCAACTTCATCGGCCGTAAATGGCATTCCGTTTGAGGAACCGTTGGTGTAGCTACCGGCGATCGAGCAGTTGCCTGCACTCGAACATGACACCGATTCAATGCTCACGTTGTGTCCAACGTTGAGCGCGGCGAGGCCAGGAATCGCGATAGCCGGGTTGCCACCGGTCTCATACAGAAATCCGTTGGAGCCGGGACCATCGTCATAGACGCCGACAGCGACACAGGTTGATTGTGGCGAGCAGCCGTAGGTGTCGAAGTTGACGAAGTTTCCTTGGTTCAGTGCGTTGAGTCCGGGAATAGAAGTCGCCGCGCCCCATACGCCGTTGACGAGGGGAATCTTGTAGCCCTGCGAAACGCCACCAGTGAAGTATTCGCCCAACACGACACAAGAGTCGGCTTGCGGACAGATGACGAGTGCGCCTTGAGAACTTCCCGAGCCGCCGAACGTTGCGTACGGATTGATGTCTTGTGCGTTACCCCACGTGCCGGCGGCATCGGCTGTGCCGAGCGAGGCGAACATCGCGACAACGGCAATAGCGAGAACAAGGGCAAGGCGCTTCATTGGGACTCCGATACCAATTGGGCGTATGTGGGGTTGCTGACGGATAGCCAGTAACGCAAGGGGCCAAAAGTAGCAGGAGGGGTGCATCCACCCAAAGTGAACTGGCGGTCGACTGCGGAATACTGCCTGCCACTATCGAGAATCCACAATTCCCATGGAACCCAGCTGGTGCCCGACTGTCGTTCGGTGATGCATCGTGAGATTCCGTAAAGTGAAACCCATGAGTGGGGAGCGAAAGCCTCGTGTCGCTGGCGCGAAGGCCAAAGAGGTCTTGATCGAAGCAACGATCAGTCTCCTCGAAGAGATTCCGGTGACCGAACTTTCGACGCGCAAGATTCAAGAGCGATCGAACCTTGATCGACGAGCAATCACCCGGCAGTTCGGTAGCGAACTTGAGTTATTTGTCGCCACTCTTGAAGAACTCAATCGACGCGCGCTCAAGCAATCAGGGTCGCTGCCGCCACTGTCCAACCCCACGTCGAATACTGCCTTGAAAATGCGAACCGATCTTCTCGCATTCCTCATACTTTCGGGTGTTGACCTTGATCGACTCAAGGCAATGCAACCTCCACCGGAGATTGTTCAGGGAGTTATCGACCAATTTGGGTTCGACGACAGCGCGCCGCCGGAGATCCGTGATGCGTTACTGCTACTAGTGCAGGCCCTCAGCCTCTCGGCAACGTTCTTCGGACCAACGTCGGCGCTGAACACACCCGAAAATGCGTTCGTGATCTTCAAAATGGTGCAGTACCTCTCGTCGATTGCTCCAGAGTTGCCAAGGCTGCTTGAACTCAGCGAAAAGTGATTTTTGTCGCGAGCGCGTTTGCCGTGGAGGTGTTGTGATCTGGTGCGACTGAGGTCTTAGGACTTTGGTTTGGAATGCGTTGGGGAGGTTGACGATGGTGGGGTACTCGTCGCCGTTCCCGGGTCGGTCGGTTCGGCGTTTTTTGGCGGTGGAAGTTCCTGCGATTGTTGTGGTCCGGTGTAGCCGCATGTGGCATCAACCGGACACGTTGTTGTTGTGGTGGATGCGAGTGTTGACGCAGATGCCGCAGTCG
>JALQSZ010000225.1 GCA_023264135.1 Acidimicrobiales bacterium | reverse complement strand
CTTCAATATTTGCGGGTCGTGTTTCAAGGCGAATCATGTTTGGCAGATCGAGAGAAAGTTCAACGGCGTCTTCGACCGTGATGACGCGGTTGTCGCGGTCGATAAACGATGACAACACATTGAGCAATGTCGTCTTACCGGTACCGGTGCCGCCACTCACGAGGATGTTGAGGCGTTGCTCAACGGCGAGTTGAAGAAGATCAGCTGCTTCGGGACTTAACGAGCCCAGTTCGGTGAGCCGGGTCACCGTCAGGTTGTTGGCAGTGAACTTTCGAATTGTCACCGATGGCCCGTCGACCGCTAGTGGCCGGAGCACGGCATTCAGTCGAGAACCGTCAGGAAGTCGTGCATCGACCATCGGACTTGTTTGATCAATGCGACGACCAGTGAGTCGCACCATTCGATTGATTACTGCGATGAGCTGATCATCGGAGTCGAACGTGCGGGGAAGCCGGCTCACCACGCCATGTGATTCCACGTAGACGTTGTTCGCACCGTTGACCATGATTTCGGAGATTTCTGGATTGTCGAGCAAGTCCTGGAGGAGCCCGAAACCCAGAATTTCATTAACGACGCCAGACCGCACACGTTCAATGTCGACTGCCGCTACCGCAAACTCCGGGTCGGACAAAACCGATGCGAGTTCTGCTTCAACTCGGACTCGTAAGGCGGCATCGGAAAGAGCTGCCGTCCCGGCTGACTCAGAAAGTCGACGCCGAACCTCATCGAGCACTGGACGGACAACAGTTTGATCCGTTTCTACAAGACGAGTCCGAGGCAAATGCGGAAGAAGGGGAACGACTGGCGCCTCACCCTCGACTTGCCGAGGAAGTCGCGCTGCCAAACTCATGCATCAACCTTTGCAAAGCGACCGAACTTTGTTGAACGGTTCTTGTCGACACCTAACAACATGTTTGCGAATTTGATGAACGGAGCGCCGGCCGAAGAACTCGGATCGGATTCGGTAACCGGACAACCCTGATTCATTCCTGCTGCCAAACTCTGATGTTCAGGGACTTCAAGTGCGGCCTTGCGTCCCGTCGCCTCTTCAACATCGGCAACAGACAAACCGCAACGAGCGGTTGATCGATTGACAACTAAGTGCGCGTGCGTTGTGTCCATCTCAAGACGTTCCATGGTCTCGAGAAGTTTTTTGACTGCCTGCACGGAAGGAACATCGGTGCCGCACACCATGACAACCTCAGTCGCACGATCGAGTGCACCGAGAGTGAAATCACTGATCCCACCCGCGGTGTCGAGAATGACGGGCCGTTCCAGATCGATGAGAGCGTCAACCACGGTGAACGCTTCATCGGCGGTGAGGTAATCGGCCGAGACCGGGTCGGCAGGTGCACACAATGCCGACAGGCCGGCAGGGTGAACCGTGAGGAGATGTTCAACGCCTTCCTGAGGACGCTCACGCAAAGCGATCACCGCACTATCGAGACGGTGAAATGGATGAAGGCGAAACGCGTACTCAATATCTCCGAAATGAACGTCGAGGTCGACAACAATCGGCGCCGATAGACGCGCCATCGCGACCGCGAGATTGGCCGAAATCGTGGTCTTCCCGTTTCCACCCTTTGGGGAGACGACTGCAACAACCGGGTTCTTCATCATGAGGTCACCAACCAGACTCCGGCGCCGGAGACAGCACCGATTACTCGGGAAACCTGTGCATCGGTGACACCCAGGGTTACGACAGCTTCTTGTTGGGGGGTGAGTGATCCAGGATCCGGCGAATCGAGCACGATCACATTGGTCGCGATGAGCTCGGCGTTGTTTCCACCAATCGCATACACATTCACGTGCGCACCAGTCGTCGCGACTGGTCCGGTCCACTGAGCAGGATCAAGTCGTGCTGACACTGCGACACGTCCGTTACCTAGTGACTTGCGTACGTCGTCGACAATGTTCGATGTCAGGAGTTGTTGTCCCGGAACGAGATCAGTAGCAAACACTCCTTCGGGCAGATCGCTGACCGAGTCGACGGCGCCCTGTGCCCGTGCATTGGTCGGAAGCATTCGCACTTCAACCTTTGAGCCCAACTGATCATCAGACGTTCCGGCGGCGATCGGCGAAACAGCGACAACCGTTGCTCGGAGTCCATCATTCGACGCATCGGCGTTCTTCTTATTCCCGTTGGCGAGCACTAAAACGCCGAGAGCAACAAGTACGAACGCGGCGAATGCCGGGCCGACTCGTCTGAGCATTCCGCTTTTCATGAGCAGACTCCGTTTCCATCAAGCGAACAGGGTTTCCACGTAACTGCGCCGTAATTCGATGCCGTTTTTGAGCAACCGCCGCCGCTCACTTGCACTGGCGTGAACTTGACCTTCATGTTGCGTTGACTTGCAGGACCATTGAGCGTCGTTGACACCACGGTGACTCCCACAAAACCCGAGATGTGATAGCTCGCAGTTGCTCCGGTTCCCGTTGCACTGTCGTAGACGGGCATAATCACCGTCTTGCCAGTGAGTTGATCCATGTTCAACGATGGCGATGGAATTCCAGGGTCACCAGAGAAGCTGTGATCGACTTCGACATCGTGTTCGTACCCGTGATTGATCCATGCTTGGGTGTCGACGTTTCGGTTTGAACCACCGTCGAAATCAAGAACTGCCCAGTTACCTGGAACGTGCCCGCAAATACCTTCGTAGCCGTCATTGTCTTCGTCTTGCTGAATACCCATGGTGTAGGTCTTCGTTCCGGTGAAACCAGAATGTTCCCACTCACGGAGTGCAGGGTTTCCGGCACAGATCGCCGTCGGTCGAACTTCGGCGGCCGAAGAAAGCGCCGCGACTTTTACCGATGCTGTCGACGACACTGGCGTCGAGGTATGGCCGATGATCGAACCGAACATCGCCGAAACGTTTTTATGAGCCGTGACTGTGACAACACCATTCGTGCGAGTTCCTGTTGTCGTGCACGTGTAGGTCGTGTCCGAACCTGCATTCGACCCAACGAGCGACGTCGAACTGGTGTCACACGCAATTCCAGTTGACGACCAGTTCGCACCGGCTGACATCGCCGAAGCTTCCG
>JALQSZ010000224.1 GCA_023264135.1 Acidimicrobiales bacterium | reverse complement strand
ACTTCACCATCCAGGTGCAGGGGGTCGGTTCCGACGGCTCGCATCGTGCGCTCGGCGTCGGCGTCTCCATTGTGTCGTCGTCGGCCCTTCCGGTCACGGGTCGTGATCTCGTTGGCACGATTGGACTCGGAGGCTCATTGCTTTTGGCCGGTGGCATGGCGGCGCTGGCCTCACGGCGCGCCCAACGCCCGATCGGACGTCACTTTCGGTAAATCGATTTCCAGCGAGTCAGAGGAAATTCTCTTTCGATATCCTCGGCCTATGTTCTTCGGATCTCGAACGCCAGAGATGGTCACCGCCGATGCTGCGCTTCCCGGTCGCGACCTCTTGATGCCCGTCGCCGCGACCCACCTCGTCCTCGACACGCCGATGACGCCCCCGTTCCCCGAGAACTGCGAGTCGATCGTGGTCGGGATGGGTTGCTTCTGGGGTGCAGAACGCAAGTTCTGGCAACTGCCAGGGGTCTACACAACCGCGGTTGGCTATGCCGGTGGCTTCACGCCGAATCCCACCTATGAAGAAGTGTGTTCGGGACTCACCGGCCACACCGAAGTCGTGCTCGTGGTGTGGGATCGAACCAAAACTGATCTCGACGCAGTGCTCCGGTGTTTCTGGGACAACCATGATCCGACCCAAGGCATGCGCCAGGGCAACGACATCGGTACGCAATACCGCTCGGCGATCTACTGCAACGACGACGAACAGTTGCAGGCTGCAACCGCGAGCGCGGTGCGCTTCGGCGAGATGCTCACCGCGGCGCACTTCGATGCCGTGACCACCGAGATCGCGTTGGCTGGTCCGTTCTTCTATGCCGAGGACTATCACCAGCAGTATTTGGCCAAGCACCCGAATGGCTACTGCGGTTTGGGTGGCACGGGCCTCAGCTGCCCAGTCGGTATCTCCGGCCTCTAAGGGTCGAAGACACTCGGTTTTGACCCCAAACGGGGGGTCCGGGGCTTGTGGATCTCCTGTGAATAACTTGTCGAACTGCTGGAGCGATCCCAAGGGGGCCTTGGGGCGTGTCCAATGTCACCCTGAAATGGGCCCGAGGGTCGTTGCAGTTTGATGACAAAACCAACAAGCCTTTACGTGCTTTGTTGCAATTCCCTGACGAACGGGTTCTCTCGGTCGGCGTCTCCGTGATGGTCGCGGAGCTCATGGAGGCGCACGAAAGGAGCACGCAATGTCTGCAGTACGCACGAGTTCACTCCCCACGCTTCGACTTTCTCATGGCGCCGTCGTCACGTTGGCCTTTGTGCTGGTGATGGCCGTCGCCGTTGTCGGAGTTGTCACCGGCGCCGCAACGGCCAAGGGTGAAGAGACCCCCACAGTGGTTGTCGGTCGAGCCGCCACCACCGACATGTACGAGGCAATGGCCAATGTCGCCGCCACGCTGGCAACGCTTCCTGCGCCGGTTCCAACCTCGGCCCCGGTACGCCAAGTGCAGACCCGACCTGCTGTCGTGGTCGATCCTTCCGACCCGGGCGTCTGGGACACGCTGGCGCAGTGTGAGACCGGCGGGAACTGGGCAACCGATTCCGTTCCCGGCTTTGCCGGAGGTCTTGGGTTTGCCAACGGCACGTGGGCCTCAAACGGTGGCACCGACTATGCCGACTCGGCCGCCGATGCGACCCGCGAGCAGCAGATCGAAATTGCCCAACGAGTACTCGAAGGATCGGGCTGGGGCGCCTGGCCTGGCTGCTCCTCGTTACTCGGACTCCGCTAGCCGAAAGGGTCGCCGCTCACCTGCACGATTGCGGCGACCCTCCGCTAGATTGCCGACTCTCACCAACGAACTTCCGAGGAAGGGAACCTTCATGGCTTTCGAGCTTCCCGCTCTGCCGTACGCCCAAGACGCACTCGCACCGACAATCAGTGCCGAGACGATGGAATACCACTACGGCAAGCATCATCAGACCTACGTCGACAACTTGAACAAGGCTGTCGCCGGCACCGCCGATGAAAACGCCTCACTCGAGGACATCATCATGAAGGCCGAAGGCCCGCTGTTTAACAACGCAGCGCAGGTCTGGAACCACACCTTCTTCTGGAACTCCCTGTCGCCGAACGGTGGCGGTCAGCCGACTGGCGCAATCGCCGATCGCATTGCTGCCGACTTCGGTGGGTACGACGAGTTCCGCGCCCAGATCACCGATGCTGGCCTCACCCAGTTCGGTTCCGGTTGGGCATGGCTTGTCGAGAAAGACGGCAAGCTCGCCATCATGAAGACCCCGAACGCCGACCTTCCCATGAAGCACGGTGCGAAGGCCCTCTTCACCATCGATGTGTGGGAACACGCCTATTACATCGACTACCGCAACGCACGCGCCAAGTTCATCGAGGTTGTTCTCGACAACCTCATTAACTGGGACTTCGTGAACGCCAACCTGGCGTCCTGAACCCTGCGCAGTACCTGATTCTCGAACGGGACCCCTGAGGGGGTCCCGTTTCGCGTACCGTCATCAGTCGTGAACGCGTCTCTCCTTCTTGCCGACACTGATCCCGCAGCGCTTCAGAACGCGTGCGGGAAGAACACGGGCTGGCTCTGCGAGCGCGTGTACGAGTGGACCGACTCAAAGGCATGGGCGCGCGCGGCGGAATGGTTCATTGCCAAACCGCTGTCGATTCTTGGTGTCGTGATCATTGCGGCACTCGTCGCGATCATTGTTCGCCGCATGATTTCTCGGTCGATGAATCGCTTGTTCGCGACCGGTGCATCGAAGAAGCGCGGCGCAAAAGGTGCGCTTGGCCGTCGTACGTCGGAAGTGTTGTTGGCCTCAGGCGATTCGTCGGTGCGGACAGAAGCTCGACTCGAAACGCTTACGGCGGTGTTTCGCTCAATCGGCACCGCGCTCGTGTGGTTTATCGCGCTGTTCTTTGCGCTTGAAGTTTTGGGCATCAGCCTCGGGCCCCTGCTCGCAACCGCCGGCATCGTTGGCGTTGCCTTGGGTTTTGGAACACAAACAATGGTTCGCGATTTCATCAGTGGGTTCTTCATCGTGGCCGAGGATCAGTTCGGCGTTGGCGACACGATCGATGTTGGCGGTGGCGCCAAAGGTGTTGTTGAA
>JALQSZ010000223.1 GCA_023264135.1 Acidimicrobiales bacterium | reverse complement strand
AGCCGTTCTACAACCCCGGCTTCCAGAACTGGTGGAAGGCTCCAAGCATCGCGTCCATCGTGGACAGCCTGGAGGCTGCCTACGCGGCCCCTCGCGGCCACTCAGACAAGGCCCGCGCCCACGCGGTCCAGTACGACGCAGACCTCGTGTACCGCCAACGGTGGCGTCCCGTGCTTGAGGCGATGGCCGGATGATTCCCGTCCTCATCGTCCCCATCCTCGCGGGCGAGGCACGGCTCAAGAACATGCTCAATTCGATTGACTGCGCCGTTGACCGCCTCATCGTCATCGACAACGGGGCACGAGTCCGTGACCTCCCGCAGGTTGCGACCGAGCAGTACGTCATCTATAGCCCCGAGAACTTAGGCGTGGCGGGGTCATGGAACCTCGGCATCAAGATGACGCCCTCGGCCCCCTGGTGGGCCATCGTCAACTACGACGTGACTTGGCCTGAACACTCGCTGGCCAAACTCGCCGCCGCAGCTCGTCAAGATGCGCTGGTGCTGTCGGCTGGCACGCCGCCGTGGTGCGCGTTCGCCCTCGGTGACAAGGTGGTGGAAGAGGTCGGCCTGTTCGATGAGGCGATCTACCCGGCCTATTTCGAGGACAACGACTATCAGCGGCGCGTGACCAACGCGGGCATGGATGTCGTGCAGGCTGACGTTCCCGTCATCCACGCGAACTCCTCCACGCTGGCTGAACACGCCAACCGCAACCACGTCACGTTTCCGGCTAACTCGGAGTATTTCGGCGAGAAGGTGCAGGCGGGGGACTTCTCGGAGGGCCGCTGGACTTTGGCCCGTCGGCGTCGGCTGTCGTGGGACTAGGGCTCATTACCGCCATCTATGGCGAGTATGACGAACTTCGGCCCCTACCTGTCGGGCATGGGTTTGACGATGCGGTGTGTATCACCGACAACCCGAACCTTGCCGCTGACGGTTGGCGCATCCTCGTGGACCCGTCCACGGAGCCGCCTCGGCTCGCAGCCAAGCGGCCCAAGTTCCTGCCCGACGACTACCTGACGACTTCGGCAAGCGTGTGGATTGACGCCGCGTTTGCCGTCTGTGACCACCGTTTTGCTGAGTTCGCTGCCGAGCATCTGGCCCGGCATGAGCTTGTCGTGTGGGATCACCCCGAAACTCGGGACTGCCTCTATCAGGAGGCGACGTATTGCCAGGGCTGGCCCAAGTACCAATGGGAACCGATCCCCGCGCAGACGGCGGCTTACCGGGCGGCGGGGATGCCTGAGCATTTCGGGCTGTTCGCTGCGGGGACCATCGGTAGACGCCACACGCCCGCCATGCGGCAGTTCGGTGATGCGTGGCTGCGCGAGTGCCAGACGTGGAGCATCCAAGACCAGATCAGCCTGCCGTTCCTCCTGTGGCGTGAAGGCATCACACCGGGACTGTGGGACGCCCACGAGTTCCAAAACAACCTGCTCACCTACCACCCGCATCTGAGGCACGAATGACAAAGCCCACCGTTGGCGTGATCGCGGTCTGCTGGACCTATGACGATTACATCGCCGGGTGGGCCGAGTCGGTCAAGAACCTGACGACGCAGCCCGATCGCGTGATTCTGGTCTGCAAGACGGCCCCCGCATCGCTGCCGATTGACGCCACCGTCATCGTGTGCGAGGAGCCGTTCACGTTCGGCGGCTGGCTCAACATCGCTGTATCGGAGTGCGATACAGACTGGATCGCGTGGGTGTGCGTGGATGACACCTACCGCCCGTGCGCCCTTGACGGCATTGCCGAATCTAACGCCGATGTTGTGGCGTTCGGCATGGAACTGTCGGCGGGTGGAACGTGGATGCCGACGGTATCCGCAGAGGCCGTGTTGCAAATGAACGCGAACCTCGTCCCGTGCGGCAGCCCGTTTCGGCGCAGCCTGTGGGAGCGCGTGCCGTTCCAGCCGCAGCTCGGGCCTTACGAGGACTGGGCGCTTTGGGTCGGGTTCGCCCACCTCGGCGCATCGTTCGACATTACGGGCCGCGTGGATTTCGACTACCGCTGGCACGAGGACACTCCGACGGCCCTAGAGCCGCTACGGACTCAAATCATGGAATGGGTTAGGGGACTCTAATGACCTACGCGACGCTTTCACAGGTCAAGGCGGCGCTTCGGATCACCGACAGCGTTGATGACACGATGCTCACCCTGGCTCTGAACTCCGCTGACGAAGCGATCACGGCCTACTGCGGGCGTACCTTCGGCACCGTTGCCGCCGATACCGTGCGCTATTACGCCGGGGCCAAGGCCGATGTCATTGAAATTGACGACGCCTACAGCCTCACGAGCGTCGCATGGTCCCGCGACGGCGCCACCTGGACCGCGACGACCGACTACCAGGCTGAGCCGTTGAACTCTTTTACCGACGGCCTGACCTGGCCCACGACGCGCCTTCGCGCCATCAACAACTTCTCGTGGCCCAACATGCAGGGCATCCAAACGGTCAAGGTGACTGGCAAGTTCGCGTTCGGCTCCGTGCCGTTCAGCATTACTCAGGCATCCATCCTCCAGTCAACCCGCTGGTTCAAGCGCCTTGATTCGCCGATGGGCGTGACCATGGGCGAGTACGGGGCGCTGCGCCTCCTGTCCCGTGTTGACCCTGACGTTGAGGTTCTGCTCCAGCCGTACCGCCGATTCCGGGCCGCGCTGTGAGCGTTTCCGAGCTGCGGCAGGGACTCGCAACCAACCTGGCAACGATCAGCGGCCTTCGCGCCTCATCGTTCGTGCCGGATAACCCGACACCGCCCATCGCGGTTGTCGTCCCCAAGAACATTCAGTTTGACGCGGCCATGGGTCGCGGCATGGACACCTACACGTTTGACGTTCTGGTCATCGCTCAGCGGGCCAGCGAACGAAACGCGCAGAGCCTTCTAGACGGCTACTGCAACCCCACGGGCTCATCGTCGGTCAAAACCGCGATTGAGTCCGACAAGACTCTCGGCGGCAAAGCCTTTGACCTCCGAGTGACCGAGATGAGCAACTACACCTCGCTCGCTATCGGCGAAACGCAATACCTGGCCGCAACATTCACGGTCACCGTCATAACCGCAACCTAGGAGGGTTCTCC
>JALQSZ010000222.1 GCA_023264135.1 Acidimicrobiales bacterium | reverse complement strand
CGCTCGCGCAATGTCGCAAGTACATGAACGCGAATCTGCCCAACGCGATCGCCGAAGCGTCCAACTCCACCGCCGACGCGGCGCGCATGTTGGCCGAAGCCACCGATGCACTCGCAACCAACGGCGCCGCGATTGCACCAGCTCGCGCTGCAGAGGTCTACGGACTCAACGTGCTTGCCCACGAAATCGAAGATCACGACGACAACGCGACTCGCTTTGTTCTCGTGGCACCAAAAACAATTCCCGCACCAACAGGGCATGACAAAACGTCAATCGTTGTGTTCCAGCGCGCCGACGAACCCGGTTCGTTGTTGTCGATTCTTCAAGAATTCGCCGCGCGCGGCATCAACCTCACCAAACTCGAATCACGCCCCACACGTCGAGGACTCGGCGACTACTGCTTCCTCATCGATCTCGAAGGCCACATCGCCGACGAGGTCGTGGCCGACGCGCTGCGTTCGCTCAAGTCGAAGCACGCCGAAGTGAAGTTCATGGGCTCCTACCCCGCCGCCGGCGAACATGGTCATGCCCTCCGCCAGGAAGTCGCCGACGCGCAAAGCAAGGCCACCGATTGGATCACTGAACTGCGCAATCGTGTGAACTGACCGAACTCGCTACTATCTCGGGCGGAAGGGTGGCAGAGCGGACGATTGCAACGGTCTTGAAAACCGTCGAGGTGAGAGCCTCCGGGGGTTCGAATCCCCCTCCTTCCGCCATTCGAAATCGCAAGGGTTTGCCCTGTATGTTGCAACCCTGCATATGGAGAGGTGCCAGAGTCCGGCCGATCGGGCCTCCCTGCTAAGGAGGTGGCGGGTAACACCGCCCGTGGGTTCGAATCCCACCCTCTCCGCTCGCAGATGGGTCCCGCTCCGGCGGGGCCCATCGTGGTTTTGTGCAGAGTTCGGAATTCAGAACCCAGACGCGCATTCAGAGCACGACGAACTCGCAGAGCGGCCCGGTGGCGTTCGCCAGACGGCGATCGGTCGTCACGACCGGGACGCCCAAACGTTCGGCAATGGCGACATACCAAGCGTCGTGAGCCGTGACGTTATGGCGAAGTTCCCACACCCGGTTGGCGAAGGGTTCAAACGGAAGCCGGTCGATGTGGAGTCGGTTGACGTTCCAGATTGCGCGTTGCGCGATTGCCTCAGAACATTCCCCTGACGCGACCAGTCGACGAAAACCCTGCACAACTTCCACGCCAAGTGAATGCGGAGCAACAAGCGCGTTGTCGGCAATCTCGTTTCGAGCCTGCTCGGCGGCCGGACCAACGCGGTTTGCAGTGATCATCACTGACGCATCGACGACCACCCTCACAAGCGATCCCACTTCTCGTCCGCTTCACGACGCCCATCGTGGATGGCATCGAGAATCTGCTCACTCGACACGGAGTTCTCCCACGCCAACGCGATGGCGTTCATTTCCGCAAGGATTTCTGCCAGCTCGACTCGATTGCCAATGTCGACCAACTGGGCCAGCAGATATTCCTGCAGCGACTGGCCCGATTGGGCGGCCTTGGCCGCGAGCGCATCTCGGGTCTCCTGCGGCACGTTCCTGATCGAGATCGATGGCATGCATGCATTTTGCAGGCACTCCTCACATCGGTCAATCACGTTTCCCTCCCCATCGCTTCGCGAAACGCCAAATAGGAACTGAATCACTTGGGGGAACTAGCGTCATGGGCCATTCGCAGCAGTTCCTCGAGACCGGAAAAGGCCATGGCGACCGACAGTCACACCATCATCTACACCCACACCGACGAAGCCCCCGCGCTGGCGACCAAGTCGCTCCTTCCGGTGGTCAACGCATTCACCAATGTCGCCGGTGTGCAGGTCGAACTTCGCGACATTTCGGTGGCTGGCCGCATCCTCGCCACCTTCCCCGACGCACTTACCGCCGAACAGCGCGTCACCGACGATCTCGGTGAACTCGGTGAACTCGTGACTCGTCCCGAGGCCAATGTCATCAAGCTTCCGAACGTGTCGGCATCGCTTCCGCAGCTCAAGGCCGCGATCGAAGAGCTGCAGTCGAAGGGCTACGACGTTCCGAACTACCCGGACGATCCGCAGAACGCTTCCGAAAAAGAAATCCAGGCGAAGTACGACAAGATCAAGGGCTCGGCCGTGAACCCGGTGCTGCGCGAAGGAAACTCCGATCGCCGCGCGCCGCTGTCGGTCAAGAACTACGCGAAGTCGCATCCGCATTCCATGGGCGCATGGGCAGCCGATTCAAAGACCCACGTTTCGACAATGGGTGCAAACGACTTCTACTCAAACGAAAAGTCAGTCACGTTTGAAAAAGCCGACACGCTCAAGATCGAACTTGTTGGCGCCGATGGTTCGACCACCGTGTTGAAGGAATCGCTTCCGGTTCTTGCAGGCGAAATCGTTGACGGAACGTTCATGAGCGCGAAGGCACTCGACGCGTTCCTCGCCGCGCAGATGGCCGATGCAAAAGCACAGGACGTGCTGTTCTCGATTCATCTCAAGGCCACGATGATGAAGGTCTCCGACCCGATCATCTTCGGTCACGCAGTCAACGCGTACTTCGGCGACGTGTTCACCAAGCACCCAGCGGCCTTCGATGGTCTCGGCGTCAACGTGAACGACGGCATGGCCGATGTGCTTTCTCGTATCGAAACACTTTCCGACACGCAGCAAACCGCGATCGAAGCCGACATCGCTATCGCCATGCTCAATGGTCCCGAACTGGCCATGGTCGATTCCGACAAGGGCATCACCAACCTGCACGTGCCGAGCGACATCATCGTCGACGCCTCAATGCCCGCCATGATTCGCGATTCCGGAAAGATGTGGAATCCCGAAGGCGAACGCCAGGACTGCAAGGCCGTCATTCCCGATTCCTCCTATGCCGGCGTGTACACCGCGGTCATCAACGACTGCCGTGCGAACGGCGCGTTTGATCCCACCACGATGGGCACCGTTCCCAACGTTGGACTCATGGCACAAAAGGCCGAGGAATACGGCTCGCACGACAAGACCTTCGAGATTCCTGTCGACGGCACCGTGCGCATCACCGACAGCGCCGGCAACGTCGTCATGGAACACGTTGTTGAA
>JALQSZ010000221.1 GCA_023264135.1 Acidimicrobiales bacterium | reverse complement strand
GAACTTGTAAACGTTTCGAAACGCGCTCAGCACTGTTTCGATCAAGTGCGAGTACACCCCAGCTGCCGGGTTTCCGAAGAGGCCGCCGTAGGCGCCTCCAACGGCTGCAACGCCAAGAACAAAGCAGGAAATCAAGAAGGTGCGTTCTTTGAGATCTCGCCGAGTAAGGCCAGCGATTCCGGCGGCAGCGACAATCGTTGTTCCGATCATCGGAATGGATTTGAGCGCGAGCGAGAAACTTGCAGGATTCGCAGGGCCCGGAAGTCGAGCAATCCAATCTGCAGTGCCACGGAGGACTTCAAATATCGACGTGGGGTTTGTCGTGGTCGCAACAGATTCCGTGTATTGAAGGAAATCTGGACCGTATTTGCCGAAGAAGTAGAGACCAATCGCCCACCACAACATCGAGAGCGGGGCAAAGAGAATCCACCATCGAAAGAGTTGCGCGCGTCGCCGGCCTCGCTGGCGAGTGAGGAGGTAGAGGATCGGGATCGGAAGGATCGCAAACGTCACCGCAGCGTTCACTCCGCCCATTAGCGCGAGTGGTATGCACGAGCGAGCTGCTGCAGTTCGAGGACTGAGGTCTCGTGTCCCGCGGACGAGAGGAAGGAGCACCCAAGGAAGAAAGACGGTTCCCATCGCAAACGGGGTCTGCCATCCGACGCGAGCAAGAATCACTGGTGAGAGCGCATAGGCGACCCCGCCGAGTAGTCGGGAAGATGGACGCCCAATCCCGAACGCGTCGGCGAGGCGTGTGAATCCCCAAAGCGCGATTGCTAGAAGGCCTGCGATATAGATGCGTTCACTTATCCAAATGGGGATATGGAGCAGGCGTGCGAATCCAAACCACAGGTCAAACGGAATCCAGTAACCGTTCTGTTGCCACTGCACCGCGCCCATATCGGCATACGGGTTCCACAAATCGAACCCGCGACTTGCCATTGTGAACGGATTCAGAATGCGATCGACTCGCGTGAGGTAGACGATTTGCCCGAATCGTTGAATGAGAACGCCGAAGGCGATGGGAATCATCGCGTAGGCAATCCACTTAGACGGAGTTCGGGAATTGTCTGCAGCGACGTCAACGCTGCGGGATTCCTCGGTAGCGAGATTCGTCATGACATCCTCACGAAGAACACCATCATCGATTGAGGATCGCTTGTTGAAGAACGCTCTCGAACCTTGTCACGGCTCGATCCCAAGTGAATGTCGCTGCTCGAGTTCTTGCTGCTGCTGCCATGTTTGAGCGCAGAGTCGCTTCTGAGGCGAGTTGGATCCAATGGGCGACGAAGTCCGTTTCGCTGGTCGCGAGATATCCAGTGACGCCGTTTTCTACGGAATCGCGAACCCCAGCGACGTCGAATGCAATCGTTGGAACAGAAGCAGCGGCGGCTTCCATCACAACGGTTCCCCAACCTTCATGGTGAGCGGGATGAATGAGAAGCCATGCGTGTGAAAGTTCTTGCCGCTTACGGTTTTCGTCCACCCACCCGGTGAACTCGACCATTTCTCCCGCTCTTGCCTTCAGCGAATCAAATTCGGGACCATCGCCGACAATCACCAACGTGCCCCCGGTGATGGGGCGAACCTCTTCCCACATTTGAAGTGCAAGTTCGACTCGCTTGTGGGGCACGAGACGACTCAAAACAAGAAATCGAGGTTCGGGGGATGGTTCTGGTGTGAGCGGATCGAAATCGAGTCCCATTTCGATCGTTGTGATGTGGGTGGAATCGATGCCAAGTTCGCTCAGGCCCGTGGATGTCGATTGAGAGACAGCAACAAACGGTGTTCGCTTGTACGCCCATGGCATAAGCCGTCCCTCGAGCCATCGGCCAACGGCAGCAATCGGTTCGGGGAATTGCATCGACCATTGTTCGGTGTGGATGTGATGGACCAGTCCAACAACTGGGCGACGTTGCCAGAGTGGGGAGAAGTAGGGGATGCCATTCTCAACGTCGACGACAACGTCGACTCCTTTTTGTCGACGAAAGAAGGCGAATGGTGCGCGTAGGTATTGGACGTAGTTGCCGCCGATTGTCGAGCTCTTGTACTGATGACTGCCTGATGGGCCGCCGTGAAGAAGTTCGACTTCGTGTCCACGTTCAGTCAGCCTGGCGGCGAGTTGGTCAACCACAACTTCAGACCCGCCCGCTTGGGGATGGGCGGTATCGCGCCACGCGAGAACGACAATCCGCATGATTCAGTGAAGTCCCTAATGGTCGGTTGATCGAGCGATTGGAGCGGGCACGGGAAGTCCGCTCCGAGAGGCTAGGCCGCGAACTCGGCTCGTTCGGGTTCGGAGACGTATGGGAATGAGGTCGATGGCCGTGCGCAGTGAATCACGGAAGGGGCGAACGGCCGAATGATCACTCGCGATCCAGACGACAGGGACCTCGTCGATTGTGTATCCGAGTTCGGCTCCAATACGCAGGACCTCGGGATCAAACGCAAAGCGATTGTTTTGAGACAACGAAAAGAGGAGTCGTGCGACATCACCGCGATAGGCCTTGAACCCACACTGTGAATCATGAATATCGAGACCAGTGGCTAGCCGCATAAGACGATTGAATGTTCGTCCCATCAAGGTGCGGAGGACATTGGACCGCTTGACGACAGATCCCGGAACGCTTCGTGATCCGATGACGATGTCGGCCTGTTGAAGTCGGTCGAGGAACTCGTTGATGTGGTCAAGCGAGGTAGAGAGATCTGCGTCCATAAACAAAACAGCATCGGCTGTAGTTCGAGCGATCCCCGCTCGAAGTGCTGCGCCTTTACCGATGTTCTTAGGAAGTCGCACGACTTCGAATCGGTCATCACTGTGAGTGAGATGTTCGGCGAGTCCAGCCGAATCGTCGACGCTGCCGTCGTCGATCAGGAAAAATTCAACATCGGTGTCGTGAAAAGTCCGCGCAAGCGCATCAAGCGTGACGGGGAGTGCACGCGCCTCGTTGAACATCGGAAGTACCACGCTGAGCTGTGCCCCCACGTGGCCAATATAGGGCTTCATTCACTAACGCGCAGACGTAGCGAACAAGACAGTTTGGGCGCTCAAAACTAGGGAAATGGCGTTTGCGGATT
>JALQSZ010000220.1 GCA_023264135.1 Acidimicrobiales bacterium | reverse complement strand
CGGTGTAGGACCACACCTTTCCTTTTCGGGAAAGCGGTGTGGGCTCAAGTTCAGCGCCATCGCAGTCGGGACTCGGGCAGGAACCTGAGCGGGGCGGAAACACAATTGTTCCGCACGCCGTGCACTTGGCGCCGATGAGGGTGTACGGCTCGGAGGTGGTGAACCACCCCTCGACCGCGGGAATTCGTTCTGTGGTTGTCACGGCCTGCAATGTAGTTGTGCCGACAGTGGGGACCCGATTCCTCAGAAGAAGCCGGCTCTGGTCGGATGATTTCGGAGGCTCGGTCCTACGCTGTTCGCATGGTCGAAGACGCCGCAGATGCTCAACGACCGATGGGTGCGATTCGCAGGAATCCAAAGTCGCGTGAGATCCATGAGATTGCCGATTCACCGCTCTGGGAGCCCATCGCAATAGTGCTGGGAGTCTTCCTAACGAGCGCTGGCGTCATGCACTTCGTTGTACCGAGCTTCTTCGACGCAATAGTTCCGCCGTGGTTGTGGCCTTCGGAACGTTTCTGGACCTATGTAAGCGGTGTCGCTGAACTCGTGATCGGTCCACTCGTGTTGCTACGGCGAACCCGACGAGTGGGCGCTATTGCCGCGATGGTCCTTCTCGTCGCGGTGTTTCCCGCCAACCTTTACATGGTGTGGGACTGGCGCGACCGTTCCTTCTCCGAACGTTTCGTGTCTTGGGCCCGCTTGCCGTTCCAGTTCGTATTCATCTGGGTGGCATGGATGGTGTCGAGGAGCCAAGCGACGCCCCGACACCAAGGTTGACTAGTCGGCGATCGCGTTGCGGTCATTCTTTGACCACTGCTCAAAGCTCATCATTCCGTACAGAAGAACTCCGATGAAAACGATCAGGGTCACGAGTCCCCCGGCGATGAAAAGTCCGATTTCGGTCATGCGTCGCTCTTTCGAGCAGCAAGAAGAAGAGCGCCGAGGGAAAGGATAGAAGGCACCCAGACGCCCACGTAGATCCCATTGAGTCGGCCACTGATGTCGTCACCTGCGCCGAAATAGATCACGATGCTCAAAACGAGACTGATCATCGCCGCAGCGAAGAGGCATCCCTTTAAAAGAGTGTCTGGCTTCATTGGTCTTACTTCCGTTCTGTCGTTTGCGGATCATCTGGCTGAGATGAGCCAAACGAGTACAGCCCCGAAAAGAACAGTTCTCTCTGAGTTTGTATTCCCGGTGGCTTCACAAAGCGGCCGACTACTTTGCTGTGCCCGAGGAAAGCAGCCAGCGAAGGCGTCATCACAGTCGCGTGAAGTCGAGACCGCGGACGTGCATGCAATGCGATTTCAGGACTCAAGGGGACCTCAACGGCCGGTGATTCGTTCATCTCGACCCCTACAGGTTGTTCTTCGACCTCGAATCGATGGTGCGCGTCCTACAGTCAGAGGATGACTGATCAGGCCTCATGGAATGAACTCTCTGACGCACTCGACTTCGCGGTGTCGCGAATCGAGGGAGATCCCGATCCGTTGAATGATCGCGAACTGGCTGACGGCAACTTGTATGTGATGCGCGTGCTCACTGCTGTCACCCAAAGCGTGACCCTGACCATGGACCCTGATCGGCCTTCGTTTCTCACGATGCTTGATGGGGTTCGCTATGTCGGCGCTGCTGGACCCGATATCGATTACGACGTTGCTGGTGTTCGTCCCGACGCGTTGTACAGAGTTTCGGGTGTGCGTGGAGACGCAACGTATGTCGGCATCACGGTGTACGCAGGGGCTGGCGCGGGCGGAGCATCAGCTGTTGTTGCGTCAGTAGATGTTGACGAGATCATGAATCCCAATGGAACTTTCTCGTGGGAGTTCAGTCATCCCGAAGCCGCTCGAGTCATTGTTCGTCAATACTTTCATGATCGTGTCGCGCAGACGCGCGGAACATGGTCAATCGACCGAGTTGATGCTGGAGTCGATGATGGCTCTGAAGTGCCGACTCGGCGAATGGGTGCGGCGGAAATGAACGCGCGCGTTTCCAACGCTGCGAAATCGCTGCAGTGGAATGCACAGCTCAATCAGTTGTGGACACCTGAGCGTCGCCAATTTCCGAACGAGTTTGTTCGTCAGTCATGCGACGACATTGTCGCCGCGATCCCAAATCCAGACGTTGTGTATTCCTTCACCTGGTGGAAGATGGCAGAGGACGAAGTGGTCGTCGTCGATTTCGTTCCGCCTGCGACCAACTACTGGGCGCTGCAATTATGCGATCGCTGGTATCAGTGTTTCCCCGATCGACGCTCAAACATCAACAACCGTGAGGCAGTTGCGAATGCAGATGGTTCCGTTCGCATCGTGATTTCCGATGGTGATCCGGGCGTGCCCAACTGGCTCGATACCAGTGGTCATCGCACGGGAGTGATGTTCTTCCGTTGGCTGCACGCCGATATCGCCGAACAACCAGTTTGTCGTGTGGTCAAACGATCTGAACTCGGATCGCTCGCTACGCCGTAGGTAACCGGCGCAGCATTGCCGTTTGCATGGCAGTCGCAATGAGCGAGCCGTCCGTGTTCCACAAATTGGTCTTACCGGAAATGATTCCGCCTGAGCTGCTGTCGCAGCGCGCATCAATGCCGATCCACGTCCCTTTCGCTGGTGACACGAACTGAAGCGAAAGTTCGAGCGTCGGAGAGGTGAGTGGGCCGACGAGTTCTGTCGCCGAGGGGCCGCCGGCCATGCCGAGTGCGTCCCCGGGAATCGGTAGCAGGGCAAAATCCCAAGGGTCGGCCGGTCCGAGACCATGCACCGGCGAGTCAGGCTCGTCACTGAACGAAAACCAGGAACGTTTGTGGAGGAATGCGTCAGTCGGCGTTGCGTCGCGCCAATCGGTGCGGCGGAAGAACGGCATGGTCGGACGATCGTCATGGTCGGTGCCAAGTCGAACGCAACCATCGGGTCTCGGAACGTCGTCGGTAAATGGCGAAGTCAGGCGAGTGAACGTGGGAAACGTGTCGTCGTGTGAAGCGCAGACGAGCGTTGCTTGCACGTTGGGTGTGGGGTCTTCGTCGGCCGGATCATGAACGGTGATGCGCGTCTGCGCGCCATTTCGCCCCGATCGCAAAATT
>JALQSZ010000021.1:12664-12913 GCA_023264135.1 Acidimicrobiales bacterium | reverse complement strand
AACATAGGCATGTCCGCCATGGCCTTCAGATTCCTGACCAACACCAACGTTGCGCACGACTTCGATTCCCGGCGCATCGGCAGGCACGAGGAACATCGACGCGCCCTTATGCACGGCCACATCGGGATCAGTGATCACCATCACGATGAGGAATGACGCGTAACGAAGTGAAGACGAGAACCACTTCTCACCGTCAATCACCCATTCGTCGCCATCGCGAACCGCGCTACACGTGAACACGCCAGGATC
>JALQSZ010000021.1:0-12654 GCA_023264135.1 Acidimicrobiales bacterium | reverse complement strand
AATACGTCCATCGAGAAGCGGTTCGAGGTACAGCTCCTTCTGCCCTGGCGTTCCGTAGTGGGCGAGAATTTCTGCATTGCCTGAATCGGGCGCCTGACTACCAAACACCGTTGGCCCGAACTGTGAACGGCCAAGAATCTCGTTCATGTAGGCAAGCTGCACTTGGCCGTAGCCCTGACCGCCGTACTCGGGCGTGAGATGACACGACCACAAACCGCGATCCTTCACCACCTGCTGAAGCGGACGAATCGCTTCTTCATAGAACGCGCTGGCCTTGTTGTAGACCATGTCCTCGCCGGCGAAAGCGAGATCAAGAGGTTCGATTTCGGTCTTGACGAACTCGCGAATCCAGTCGAGTTGCTCTTGAAACGCGGGATCGATTCCAAAATCAGCCATGACGCATTCCCCCTAGGTGACGTTGAGGGACACGGTATGCCGATAGGTGACACCGAGAGAAATGCTTAGGCAATCGCCCATTCGCAATGAATCGATTCGACAGACCTGAGGTTGCAGCCCGCTGGCGACTCGCCGCGATCTTCGACGGAAAGACGTACCTCTGGAAGCCGCTCAAGGAGAACCTCCAGAGCGGCAAGAAGTTGCTGTTTCGCCATATGTGTACCCGGACAGAATTTGGATCCGAAACCAAACGTGAGAATGTCCGAATCCGGACGATCGATCATGAACTCATCGGGTTCGCGGAATCGGTCCGGATCTCGATTCGCTGAAGCGATTCCCGCAAGCAGCATCGATGACGCCGGAATCCGAACGCCACCAATACTCCCTTCGCGCACCGCCACACGCGGCAGCAACGGGACCGGTGGCTCCCAGCGAAGCAGTTCCCGAACAACGGCCGGAAGCAGTTCTCGAGAATTTCGAACCTGCTCAAGAAGTTCGGGCCGGTGAAGCATCGTCCAAAGGAGATTGCTCAATGCATCAGACGTCGTGGTTGCCCCAACGGCAAAGAGCAGCCGAACGTGCGAATGGACTTCCTCGTCGGTGAGTCGCACCCCTTGAAACTCCTCGGAAACAAGTTGTGAAATCACGTCGCTTCCGGGACGGCGTCGACGCTCGGCCACGACGGGCGCAATGACCTCAGAAAGTTCTTCCGCTGCGAGACGTGCTCCGTCCGGATTGCTGGGCTCCGAAAGGATCGCTAGCGCCCACGCTCGTTGGCGATCCTCAAATCCTTCCGGCAAACCAAGTTTGCGACTGATTGCCCAGAATGGAAGGCGGTTCGTGAACAGCTCGACGAGGTCACCCTTTCCCAATCCGACAACGCTGTCGAGAATCTCGTTCGCGAGCGGAGTGAGTTCTTCATCGACAAACCGAATTGCTGATCGCGATCGAAATGCGGGTGTGACGAGCCGCCGATACACATCGTGGTCTGCGCCGTCCATCGAAATAAATGTTCGACCAACGGTCTTTTCAAGTTGGTATTTATACACTTCGCCGCCGGGAAACGCTTCGCTCGCGGAAAAGAATTCACGCAACGTGTCCCAACCCAAGATCGCGAATGCGGGCATTCCATAGAAGGTCACCGGCGCCACATCGCCATGCTCGGCTCGCAGCTCTCGCAGCGCAGCATGCAACTGGGCGCCAGGCAGTGGATTCGACGCTATTTCAATCACAGATCCACCAATCCCTTCGTCGAGAATTCCAATCTGAACGCCGACCGTAGTCAATCGATCGGCAACATCGCCCGGAGAATGTCAGGATGTCGGGCTTGAGCGGCAAGTCGCCGCCACGACCGCAACCGAGGGGACGCAATGAGCGACGGAGCGAAGTACGAAGCACTGGTCCAGGAATTCTGTGACGCATGGGCCGAAGGCGACCACGACAAGGTCGTCGCGTTCTTCACCGAAGACGGCGTGTACCACAACATCCCCGTTGATCCCATGGTGGGCCACGAAGCGATCCGCATGATGATCGATGGATTCACCGCTGGACTCAAGGTGAAGATCTTCCGAATCGACAACATGATTTCGAACGGTTCCACGGTAATCACCGAGCGTGTCGACATTTTCGAAAAAGAAGACGGCAGTGAAGTTGCGCTTCCCGTTATGGGCATCTTCGAATTCGAAGGCGACAAGATCGCCAAGTGGCGCGAGTACTTCGATCTGAATCAGTTCATGAACCAAATGGCGTGAATTCGCCGATTCTCAGTCGGCAAGGAAACGAAGAATCTCCGGGAACGCTGTTGCGTCTTGAGCAAAGAAGCCGTGGCCACCTTCATACACATGGAGTTCAGCGTTCGGAATGCGTTCGGCCATCGCTTCGCTATTCGAAAGCGGCGCGATGCCGTCGTAGCGACCGGCCGCTATGAACGTGGGTGCAGTGATGGTGCTGAGTCGATCCCACACATCGTGCGAACTTCGAGCTGCAAGTTGTTCGAACTCTCCTCGTGCCGCTTCGCTCCCGGGCTCCGCTGACTGTTGACTGATCCCGTCGACGAAGACTCGGTCGGCGGGATGCGTTTCGAGCCACTCGGGTGTAAATCGCGAATCCATAATGCGAATCGCGGTTGGCCCGCGTTCTTCAAGGGGCATTTCGCGAAGTTCATGGAGCGGGTATGAAGAACCACCCGCGCCACCAGGCGAGGTGCACAACAGAGCGAGCTTTTCAACACGTTCGGGGACGGTCACCGCAAACTCCTGCGCGACCATCCCACCGAAACTGATGCCGATGACGTTGAAGGTGTCCCAACCCAGAAAATCGACAAGCGCGATTGCGTCTGCGGCATAGTCGGCCATGGAATACGGACCTTGAGGAATTTCCGTTTTCCCGAGTCCTCGTTGATCGTGCAACACGATGTCGAACTGCGACGCGAAGACGTTCATCAACGGACGCATTCGCTCGATCGTCGAACCCGACCCGTTGAACATCAACAGACGCGGGCCTTCACCTGCTTGTTCCCAGTGAAGGTCGATTCCGTTCAATCGCTCTGTTGGCATGTCACATCGGCTTCCACTCGGGCGCCCGCTTCTCTCGGAACGCTTCACCTGCTTCGGTCATATTTCCCGTAAACGTGCCAAGAACCTGCGTGCGATTTTCCAATTCCATTGCTGCCCGCAAACTCGACGCGTCGAGATTGGCCCACATGCCGATCTTGGTCATACGTACCCCGTACTCAGAATTCGCGGCAATCATTTCCGCGAGTTCAAGCGCAGTGGGAAGCAGTTCTTCGGCGGTTGTCACGCGATTGAGAACTCCGTACTCACGCGCTTCGGCAGCAGTGAATCGCCGACCAGTCAGCATCAACTCGGCAGCAATCGTTGGCCCACAGATTCTCGGAAGCCAATAGCTCGTTCCAAGGTCGCAGGAAGAAAGCCCCACACGAATGAAATGCGAAGCAAAGAACGCATCGTCGGTGGCGATTCGAAGGTCGCACGTCAGCGCGAGCGCTAATCCACCTCCGACAACCGCTCCATGCATTGCCCCAATGACGGGTTGAGGGGTTTCGTGAATCGCTAGGACAACATCCATCAGATGTGCCTGCATTTCATGGACGAAACCAACCGGACCACGCCCCCGGGCACGGTCGGTGACACCGCCAGTTCCACTCATGTCGGCACCGGCACAAAATCCGCGCCCGTTGCCGGTGAGAACCACCACTCGAACATCTCGGTCGTGACGAATCGACGCGAACACTTCATCGATTCCATCAATGAGCGCAGGCGTCAACGCGTTGTATCGATCAGGGTCATTCAGAGTGACCTTGAGAATTCCGTCGCCCACCATCTCGCGTTCAACGATTGCCATTTCGGTCCCCCTGAGTCGTGACGGCGCTAGTTCACCACATGGCCGCTGTCTTGCCGGGCGAACCGTACGATCGTGCTCCATGGATCATTTGAGCGTCGGCGATTTTCTCCTGCTCGCCACCAGCGCGCTCCTCGCCGGTGGCATTAATGCCGTTGCGGGTGGCGGAACGCTCCTCACCTTTCCCGCGCTCATTGCTGCGGGATTCAGCCCAGTCACCGCGAACGTCACCAACACCGTTGCGCTCGTGCCTGGATACCTCGGCGGAATCGCCGGCTATCGGAATGAACTCGATGGGCAACGTCGGCGAGTCACACAACTTCTCCCTTTCGCCTTTGCCGGATCGCTCCTCGGTGCAGTGATCCTGCTCACAACATCGGACCGCATCTTCAAGTTTCTCGTTCCAATCCTCGTACTGGTCGCGGCGGTCCTTCTTTTGCTGCAACCTGTGTTGCAGCGCCGCCTTGCCACCCTGCATCCTGAAACTGGAGAAGCAATAACGAGCGACCACGATGTTGCGTCGCGCATCGGCGTGTTTCTCGCCGCTATTTACGGCGGCTATTTCGGCGGCGTGCTCGGAGTGATTCTGCTCGCCGTGCTTGGCATCACACTGAGCGATCATTTGCAGAAGCTGAATGCTCTCAAAAGCGTGTTGCAATTTTCGATCAACATCGTCGCCGTCGTGATCTTTGCGCTGTGGGGTCCGGTGCAGTGGTGGATTGTGTTGCTGATGGCACCACTGTCACTGATCGGCGGATGGGTCGGCGCGCGTGTTGCGCGTCAACTCAAGCCATCTGTCCTTCGCGGTGCGATCGGGGTTTACGGAGTTGGTTGCGCGGTGGTGCTAGCGATCACGCTGCACTGAGCTCAGCAGCACTTCGATGGAAGTGTGGCGAGATGCATATGCGGAGTCGGATCAATCACTCCTGCAGCCTTTTCAAATGCCGCGAGATCGATCTTTTCGCCCGACACCCAGGTACCGAGGACCGAGATGCCATCGCTCAGATGCAGGGGATCGACCTTGTAAGGGTCAACCGACAACTGCACGAAGTCCGCGAACTTGCCGACCTCAATCGAACCAACTTCATGCTCACGCCCAAGGATGAACGCGGCATCAATCGTTTCGGCACGAAGTGCTTGATCGAGTGTCACCTTTTGCTCAGGACCACGCTCAACACCCGAATTCGTTGTGCGCGTAACGCAGGTCTTGATGTTGTCGAGCGGTGAGGGCGGCGTGACCGAACCATCGTTGTGGTACGAGGGGCGCACACCGGCATCGGTTGCGTCTTTCACCCGGCACCACGGCGCGCCGTGTTCATGATCGAACACCTGCCCATCGAGAAGGTCGCCCCAGTACTGGAACTGGAACGGACTCAACGAGGCGTACACACCGAGCTTCGCGGCGCGAGTGAATTGATCAGCACGAGCAGCACCTGCATGTTCAATACGCCAACGGTGATCGGTGCCAAGAAGTTTGAACTTGGTTAACGCTGCTTCGTACGCATCAAGAACAACATCGAGGGCAACATCGCCATTCACGTGGAACGACATTTGCCATCCCTGCGGTGCGTACTTGTCGAGAATGACATCGAGCTGCGCGCGCGTGTAGTTCATGACTTCGATACCAGGCGTTCCCGCCTTGATGCCTGCAGCGCGAGTTGCAGGCGTATCGAGATACGGGAACGAGAGCGCAACATTTCCGACCCATGGCGAACCATCGGCCCACAACTTGATGCCCTTTTTGGTGAGCATTGATTCCGGCAGCTTCGACTCAAATTGTTCGCCGCAGGTTGCATCAGTTGAGACGTGATACAGCGAAATGCGCAACGGGCAACCTGGAATACCTGCTAGCGCTTCAAACGCAGGCTTGAGCGAGTCGTTGTAGGTCATCTCCGAGGTGGACGTAATGCCATTTCCCGACATCAGTGCGTACCACTGAGCGGCAGAAGCAAGCGGGTTCTTGAGAACGTCACCAATGAGTGGAAGTGCGGCTTCCATCATCGCTGGTACTTCATTTGCGATACCGGTCAGCGAACCGTCGGAATTGCGGCCGAACGAACCACCAGTGGGATCGGCCGGAGGTTTTGCGTCCCAGCCCAACCTCTTGATCGCTGCAGTGTTGAGATACACCGCGTGTCCTGAAGTGTCGGCGACCATGACCGGGCGATCAGGGAAGTACGCGTCGAGAGCTTTCGCGTCGGGTGCATCGCATCCATGAAGCAAACGATCGAGCCCGTTAAACACCAAGGTCTGGCCTGCCGGCTGTTCTTTTTGGAGCTTCGTAAACAGCGCAGTGACATCGCTCCACTTCGGATACCCAACATACGGAGCGATCCAATAGGCCGGGTCCTGCGTCAAGACGCCGCTCAACACGGGGTGTGAATGCGACTCGACAAAGCCGGGCAGTAGCGCGGTGTCGCCAAGATCGGTCACGGTCGCGTCGGGCAGCGCCTTCTTGCACGCATCAAGATCACCGACCGCGGCGATCGTGCCATCGGCGTTCACCGCAACCGCTGTCGCACGCGGCGCCTTTTCGTCCATCGTGATGACGGTGGTTGCAGTGAGGATCTGATCCGTTGCCATGGTGGTTCCTTGGTGTCTCGCCCTAATGGAACCGAACGGTATCTCTAAAAAAGCTAGAAATCAGCCAATTCCGAGAGAGATATAGGCCGGATTCTGTGAATCGCTGGCTTGGTACGGCTTCTTGGCCGAGAGCCCAAAGACAACGAGCACTGATGATCCCGGACCATTCACCACGTTGATCGACTTCACGTAATCAAGTTGCACCGGCAGAACGGTGGTCGGCGCGGCCGGCGTTCCGTTCCAGATGCCAGCTTCGATGGTGACGACCAACGTCGCCGCGCCTTGCGCTGCGACCGTGTTGCCCTTGCCATCAACAACCGGACCGGTGGCGTAGGCCGCGGTCCATGCGCCAACGACCGAACCCATCTTGAGTTGGATGTTGTCGACACACCCTTCCTTCGACGTCACGATTGAGCCGAGGGATGACTGCGATCCGGACTTGCCGCCCGAGGTTGAACCAACCGTGCCAGTGAACGGGCAGGCCGTATCAGTGACCTGATCTCCGCTAGTCACCGTCGTCGAGGTGGTGCTGCTGGACGATGAGCCACTTGAACAAGCAGCGATCGGAACGAAAAGAGCCACAGCCGCTGCGGTGGCGATAAGGGTGCGACGAATCTTCACGGGTCTCCTCATAGACAGGTGTAACCCCCAAAGTAGAACAGACCGCGCTGGTTCAGACCAACCACCTGCGTCCCCGACGCTCGCCCACGAGGAATTCCCTACACTCGCCCCGGCGCTTCGAACCGAGAAGCCGAAGAACGAGGGGGAAATCATGGGTCGATTCGATGGAAAGGTCGTCATCGTCACCGGTGCAGCACGCGGACAGGGTGAGGCCGAGGCGCGGCTCTTTGCCAGCGAGGGTGCGAAGGTCGTGCTGGCCGATGTTCTTGATGCCGAAGGCGAAGCGGTCGCAGCCGATATCGGAGCGAACGCGATGTACCTCCATTTAGATGTCAGCAACGAAGCGGAATGGATCGCGGCAATCGAAGCGACCAAAACCTTTGGCGGACGTCTTGATGCGCTCGTCAACAACGCCGCCATCATTTGGCCGTCGGCAATTGAAGACACCTCGCTTGAGGCCTATATGGCCGTCATCAACGTCAACCAGGTTGGATGCTTCCTTGGAATGAAATCGGCGATGCCGCTCATGAAGGAATCCGGTGGCGGTTCAATCGTCAACATTTCTTCGATCGATGGCATTGGTTCAAAGAACGGTCTCGTTTCGTACACCGCGTCGAAATTCGCGATCCGCGGCATGACGAAAACCGCAGCAATGGAATGGGGTCGCTTCGGAATTCGCGTGAACTCTGTGCATCCCGGCGGCGTCAACACCGTGATGGGGAATCCGATCAACGATCCGATTCTTGAAACGATGCCGTATCAACAACAAGCGATTCAGCGCATTGGGTATCCGAATGAAATCGCTGCAGCGGTCGCCTTCCTCGCGAGCGCCGAAGCCAGTTACATCACTGGTACGGAACTCGTCGTTGACGGCGGTTGGATGACTGGCCGCCTTGAACCAGGCCTTCCCGGCTCAAGCGCAACAACAGAAGGATTCGGTTACAACGCATGACCAACGAAGAACCCGCTCCGTTTATTGCGGGTTGGACACTTACTGATGAGTCGGCCATGGAAACCGTGGCCGCCTCAACTCGTGCACTCATCACTGCATTTCGTCGTTCCAACGCGCCGACTGAGTCGCTTACAAAAGCAGCTGCTCTCATCGAAGAAGCAACGGCGCTTCTCGCTCCGCATCGCGTCGACGGCGTTCCGATGCAGGGTCGTTTGGGCGACCGCGGGCCAATTGGCGCGCAAGCAACCGAACCTCATGTGTTTTTCCCGTGGAGTCCGATCATTGGTCCGCTGAACCCACTTTCGGCCGATGTGCAATTAACAGTGAACGATGGGCGCACGACTGGTCGTGCCTTTCTTGGTGCGCAATACAACGGACCACCAGGGATGGTGCACGGCGGAATCATCGCGTTGCTGTTCGATGAGTTGTTGGGCGCCACGAATGTTTGCAACGGACTCGGTGGATTTACTGGAACGTTGTCGATCCGGTACGAGCGTCCGACTTGGGTCGAGCGCGAGTTGCAACTCGAAAGTTGGGTTGATCGCGTCGAAGGACGCAAGGTGTTCACTCTCGGCACGATTTCCATCGACGGTGAGGTCACCGCACGCGCAGAAGGCATTTTCATCATGACTGAGGGCTGGAAATCGGAGAAGGAGTAATGACCACCGAACGAAATGTTCTCGGTGGCCCGCTCGAGCCGTGTGGCACCGACCCGATGACGGGTTTTCTGCGCGACGGGTGCTGCTCGACCGGACCAGAAGACGTCGGGCTTCATACCATTTGCGCAGTCGTTACCGCCGAATTCCTTGACCATCAGCGTTCGATCGGAAACGACCTCTCGACACCAATGCCGCAGTATCGATTCCCCGGACTTGTTCCCGGAGACCGTTGGTGCGTCACTGCGCGTAACTGGGCGATCGCGTTTAACGACGGTTGCGCAGCCCCAGTCGTGCTGGCGTCAACGAACGAAAAAACCCTCGAAGTCATTCCGATCGAGTGGCTGCAGCAGCTTGCGATTGACGTGCCGCCGGACCTCAGCGGATTGATCGACCCCGAATGACGAAATTGTCAATCGAGTTCTTGGTGCACTGAACCCATAACCGCTCCGCCATCGGCCATGAACGGGCCGATCTTGGGATAGAGCGCGGCGAGTGTTTCACTGCCCATATGCGCATCCATTGCGGCTTGATCGGCGTACTGCTCGATCATGTAGATGGTGTCGGCATCGTCACCAGCAACGAGCGTGTAGATCTCGGTTCCAGCTTCAGCGTTCGCAACGGCAAACATGTCGCCGAACTGCGCAAGTAGTTCGTCGCGCTGGCCTGGATTGGCCTTCATTGTTGCGATCATCACGCGCTTTGCCATAGTTCCCCCTCGGGTTGCGGTCGTCGAACGATAACCGCGACAACGTCAACGGAACTAGATGATCCCATCATCAAGCGAGACGGCCTCGACCTCTAATTCATGAAGTTCGACATCGTCTTCGTCGATTCCCGGCGTAGACGGCAGGAACTTTGCGGCAAGAAACGCAGCACCGATCAAAATCAGTGCACAGGTCCAGACGCCAACTCGCATACCTGACACGTAGGCATGTTTCGCGTTCTCTAGCAACGAAGCCGCTTGCTCCGACGGCAATGTCTTCGCAACTTGAATCGCCTTACCGATTGAGTTCTGCGCTGCCGACGCCGCGTCGGCCGGAAGTCCCGAAAGATCTGAAAGGGACGCGTGGTAGCGCCATGCAAACAAGCTTCCGATTACGGCCACTCCGAGTGCGCCACCGATCTGGCGAGTGGTGTCGTTCACCGCAGAACCAACTCCCGCTCGGTCACGAGGCAGTGCACCCATAATCGATTCGGTGGCGGGTGTTGCGGTGAGAGCGAGTCCGCAACCAAAGATCGCTCGCACCACGATTCCGCCAATATCCGAAGCGATGATCGATTCGATGCCGTAACAGACCATCACTCCGGAACAAATTAAAAGACCGAGAATCACAACCTTCGTTGTCCCCCAACGCGCCACAAATTTGTGCGTTTGCGGACTCGTCAACATCAGGCCAACCGCCACTGGCGCGGTCATCACGCCTGCTTTGAGTGGCGAGTAGCCAAGAATGAACTGGAAGTACTGCACGATCAAGAACGTGGAACCAAACATCACGAAGTAGTTGATAGTGATCGTCATACTCGCGGCACTAAAGCGAGGGTTTCGAAAGAAGTTGAGATCAAGCATCGGATGATCGCTGCGCAACTCCCACCAGGTAAATACGGCAAGAAAGAGCACGCCCGCACCAACAGCAACGAGAACCTCTGGGCTCGCCCAACCCTTTTCAGGAATCTCAATGATTCCGTAAAGCAATCCGACAAGCGCCACGATCGAAAGAAACGCCCCCATCGGATCGAGACGATGACCCCTATCGGAACTCTTCGATGGCGGAACCCATAGCCAACCCATCACAACGGCAACGACGCAGATGGGAACGTTGATCAGGAAGATCGAACCCCACCAAAAGTGATCAAGAAGGAGTCCACCGAGTAACGGACCAGCGGCGACACCAATACCGGCAACGGCCGCCCATACACCGATGGCCTTTGAGCGTTCTTTGCCATCGAACGTGTTGGTCAGAATCGCCAACGTTGCGGGAAGGATGAGTGCGCCGCCGATTCCCATCAGTCCTCGACAGATGATGAGCGCGTTCGCGCTATCGGCCTGACTCGCAATTGCCGAGAAGCCGCCAAAAATCACGAGTCCGATCATCATCGTGCGATGTCGGCCCCACTTATCGCCGATCGCTCCCATGGTGAGTAGCAAACACGCGAACACAATTGTGTAGGAGTCGATGAGCCACTGGAGCTGCGCTTGCGATGCGCCGACGCCCCTCACGATTGAGGGGAGGCCAACGTTCATAATCGTGTTGTCGATTGACGTAATCGTCACCGCAATACAAATCGCAATAAGTGTGAACCACCGACGCTGATGAACCCGTTCCGGCGTCCACCTTGGTGATGACGAAGTTGATATCGAGTTTGTTGATTCGTTCATGCCACGAGCAACTGTTCAAGATTGCGCCGAATGGTTGTGATCGTTTGCACCGTTGCATCGAGTTCGTTGGTGTCGATACCTGCAAACAATTGACTCGCAAAGTTGTCGAATGAGTTCTGCATGTCGACACAAATCGCCGTTCCCGAATCGGTGAGTTCGACAAACATCGCCCGCCGATCCGTTGGGTCGGGACGACGTTCCGCGTACCCAGTCACGACGAGGCCATCGACTAACGCCGTAACCGCTCTGGGCGTGATCGCGAGCCGTTGCGCCAAGTCGCTTGAACGGAGTGGACCCTCGTGATGAAGGAACATCAGCAATCGCCGTCTCGGCAATGTGAGCTGTCGTCGACGAAGTCCGTCGGCACGAAGTTGATCAAAGAGGGGAGCCAGCTCTGCCAGTTCCCGGAGGAGGATCGTCGAGGCCTTCATTAGTGAATACCCTACACTATGTGTGATCTACAGCTTCTTGAGACCGCTCCAACTCCGTCCCGAAGGCCCTCACCGGTAAGGTCGGCGCTCTGTGAGTAGCGCACTGAAGGCCACGAATCTGTTGCGGCGTTTCGCTCTCCCATTCGCGCTGTGCATGGCTGTCCTCTCGGCGTGTTCGGTACTCAACGCGTCCGTTCCCGCTCCACTTTCGGCCTATCCCGCGCCCGCCGGCGTTCCGGAAACGCAGCAAACCAACGTGAGTCCGTATCCAGTTTCACAGCGCTTAGGGAAATGGAACGGGACAACGTTCGTTGCAGTCGCACCAGATTCGATCTCCGGCGGAAACGTGATCGTGATGACCCACGGTTGGGCCGCCGGCCTGTTGTCCACCTACGAAAACGCGCAAGCAACCTCAGCCGATCTTGTGACCATGTGGAATCCGGCGATGGTTGATCCCAAAACGAAGCAACCGACAATCGCGCTTTTCGCCAACCTCGCGTCATCGATTCAAAGTGCTGATCCCAGCGCAACCATTCTCATGTACAGCTGGGTCGATCAAAGTGCGACCGACATGAGTGCCCTCGCTGCCTATGCACCGGAACGCGCTACCGAAGTGAACGGTCACCGAATGGCGACCGCCATCGACCAATCACTCGCTTCGGGGTTCTCCGCCAACGGTGGTGTTGTCCATCTCATTGGCCACAGTTTCGGCGCGAACGTCGCCACCACCGCCGCACTCGCGCTCGAAACTCCCCCGCGGCAACTCACCCTGTTCGACTCACCCGAAGTGAACCTTGCGCGTATCGGTGGAGCAAAGAACGACCTTCGCTACAAGCTCACCCGGCTCAACGTCGGTCGCCAACCGAATCAAACTTTTGTCGATAACTACATTTCGCTCGTCGGCGAACCCTATGCCGGGTACCCGGGCCTTGGTCAGGTCGTCGACGTGCATCTGAATCCTCCGTCTTCCGACCCTGGCGTCGACAAACATCAATACCCAATTGGTTGGTACGCAGACTCTGCGACGCAAAAATCTTCCGGCGTCGGACTCTGGTGGTCACCACTCCTCGGCGCAACCGATACCTCGCTCGCAACGACATGGAAACAACCTTCGTCTGCTCCTGCCGAAGAGTTAGTACTCACCGCTGAAGGCGTTGCACCGTCACCAACCGAGAATGCATCGGTCAGTTATCTCTCGACCGCAGTCGCCGGCGGATCATCCGGCGTCGCTGTCGCCACCGTTCGTGACACCGTTTCAAATTTCGAATTCAGCAC
>JALQSZ010000219.1 GCA_023264135.1 Acidimicrobiales bacterium | reverse complement strand
GGCCTCGCATTGGTGCCGCCGGGAGAAGCAATGCCCATTGGCGATGTCAGTTCCACCGAGTCAGATCCTGTTCCCACCGGCATCGGCGAACTTGATCGAGTGTTGGGTGGCGGCTTGGTTCCTGGTTCGGTCACATTGTTGGGTGGAGAACCCGGCATCGGCAAGAGCACGTTGTTGTTGCAGTTGCTTGCTGGTGCACCTGGTGAATCGTTGTATGTCACCGCAGAGGAGAGCGCACAACAAGTGCGTCTTCGTGCCGACCGATTGGGCGCCGTAAAACCAAACCTGTGGTTGTTGCCCGAAATGTCAATGCCCAACATCATTGCGGCCATCGACAAAATCAAACCGCAACTCGTTGTCATTGACTCCATTCAAACCGTTGTAGACCCCGACCTCAGTTCTGCACCTGGTTCTGTTGTGCAAGTACGTGGTTGTGCACATCGTTTGGTGCAAGAAGCGAAGCGTCGCAACATCTCGGTGGTCATCGTTGGCCACGTCACCAAAGAAGGTGGCCTCGCTGGTCCGCGTGTGCTCGAACACATTGTCGACACCGTGCTCGCCTTCGAAGGCGATCGTCACCATGCGTTGCGCATGTTGCGCGCGGTGAAGCATCGCTTCGGTGCAACCGATCAACTCGGTTTGTTCGAAATGACTGAACAAGGGCTGCTCGGCGTTCCCGATCCCAGTCGATTGTTCTTGGCTGATCGTCGCAAGGGCGTTGCCGGTTCGGTCATTGTTCCCACGATGGAAGGCGACCGCCCACTGTTGGTCGAAGTGCAGGCGTTGGTTGCGCATTCAGAACTGCCATCGCCGCGTCGCAGCGCGCAAGGTCTCGACTCGGGCCGGTTGTCGTTGTTGCTTGCGGTGTTGTCCGAGCGCGCTGGTGTCACGTTTGAAAAGCGCGATGTGTATGCGTTGGCGGTTGGTGGCGTGAAAATCGTGGAGCCGGCAGCCGATCTCGGTGTTGCGCTTGCGCTGGCGTCTTCTCGCTTCAACACACCGCTGCCGGAAGACCTCGTGGTGTGCGGAGAAATCGGTTTGGGCGGCGAACTTCGCCAGGTGGCCCATGGCGAACGCCGATTAGCCGAAGCCGCGCGCCTTGGCTTCACTCGCGCACTTGTTCCGCGCCTTGCGCCCGATGCGCCCGAGGGCATGAAGACCATTCGCGTTGGCACGCTGTCTGAAGCGGTGGCTGCGGTGGGAATTGGCGACAGCAACTCCTCAGATTTCTGAAACAACCCACGGGTACACTCGCCCGATGGCTCGGCGCCGAAGTCCCGCAATGTTGCAAGCGCTCGGAATGGTCGCGCCGGGTACGCCGTTGCGCGAGGGATTCGACCGCATTCTGCAATCAGGCATGGGCGCGCTCATCGTTGTGGGCGATGGCCCCGACGTGCTCAACATCTGCTCTGGCGGATTCCTGCTCGATGCCGCCTACAGCCCGCAGCGGCTTTCTGAACTGGCCAAGATGGACGGCGCCATTGTGCTTGCCTCGAACGCCAGTCGCATTGCCCGAGCCAACGTTCATTTGGTGCCAAAGCCAAATGTGCCGACATCAGAAACCGGCACCCGTCACCGAACTGCCGAGCGCGTGGCTCGGTCCATCACCGTGCCGGTGATTTCGGTGTCGGAAGACATGTCGATCATCGCGGTGTACGTGGGCGATGAAAAGCACCAGCTCATGCCAATTCCCCGACTGCTCGACCGTGCGAACCAGGCGATGAAAACGCTCGAGCGTTACAAAGAGCGCCTGGTTGAAGTGTCGAACAATCTCAATGCGCTTGAAGTGCAAGGTGCAGTGACCGTTCGCGATGTTGTGGTGATGCTGCAGCGGACCGAGATGGTGTTGCGCATCGCCGAAGAAATTGAATTCGACATTGTTGAACTTGGTGTCGACGGTCGGTTGTTTCGTTTGCAACTCGAAGAAGTCATCGCTGGTGTTGCCAATGATCGCCGTTCAGTGGTGCTCGATTATCTGCACGAAGCCAACGATTGGCATTTCGCTGAAGCATCGGCGGGGTTGTCAGGCCTTGAGATGGAACAACTTCTCGACCTCACTGCCGTCGCCAGCGTCTTGCATCTTGAAGATGCCGACGATCTCAAAGCATCGGTGCAGCCCAAGGGCTATCGCATGTTGTCGCGCATTCCACGACTTCCTGAATCGATCGTCGATCGCATCGTTGCAAGGTTTGGTTCACTCGACGCCATCATGAGCGCAACCGAAACCGAACTTGAATCGGTCGAAGGCGTTGGCGATCAGCGCGCACGTTCCATCAAAGATGGATTGCTGCGACTTGCTGAAACCAGCGTTCTCGACACTTATAACTGAGCATTGCGAGGATCTCATGCGCATCACGCTTCCCAATGGAGTGCCCGCGGAATTGGCATTGCCGCAATCCGTTGACGACGCAACGCTTGGCGTTGTGCTGTTCCCCGACATCATGGGACTACGACCGTTGTTTGACGACATGTGCGCGCAACTCGCAGCCGATCATGGCTGGGTCGTAATTGCGCCCGAACCATTCCCGGGGCGCGAAGCACTTTCGGTTGACGAACGCCTTGGTGTGATGGCCGATTTCGACGACGATGAACTTCGAACCACTGCCGAACTCGCAGCCGATGCAACCGGTTGCGCACGTGTTGTTGCCACCGGATTCTGTATGGGCGGCATGTTGGCGTTTAAAGCAGCCGCTTCAGGTCGTTTCGATCGCGCCGCAGGGTTTTACGGAATGATTCGCCTTCCTGAAACCTGGGCTGGTGGCCGACTGCAACAACCGATCGATGCGTTGTCGTCTCCTGATCGCTGTCCAACTCTGGCAATCATCGGCACGGCTGATCACTTCACTCCGCCGCAAGACGTTGCCGATGCCGAAGCACTTGGGGTTGTCGTGGTGTCGTACGAAGGCGCGGAGCACGGATTCGTGCACGACGCCTCACGACCTGCACATCGCGCCGAGGATGCTGCTGACGCGTGGAGAAAGGTCATCGCATTCCTCCAGAGTTAGGTCCGGTAGCAGAACGGACTAGAAAGGCGAGGCCGTTGACGTGATGGCGATGGAGGAACCATGAAGGTCGATATTTCAC
>JALQSZ010000218.1 GCA_023264135.1 Acidimicrobiales bacterium | reverse complement strand
ATCGATACGGCCTCGAACCAAGCGATCTCATTTTCGACGCGCTCACATTCCCACTTTCAACCGGTGACGACGATCTGCGCGGCGACGCCGTTGCGACGATTGAAGCGATTCGTCGAATCAAGGCCGAACTTCCGGGCGTGTACACGACGCTCGGCGTTTCCAACGTTTCGTTCGGACTTAAACCAGCGGCGCGTCACGTCTTGAATTCGGTCTTCCTTGCTGAATGCGTCAACGCCGGTCTCGATTCGGCGATTGTTCACGCTGCCCGAATCATGCCGCTCAACAAAATCCCTGAGGAACAGCGTGAGGTGAGTCTTGATCTCATCTATGACCGTCGACGCGAAGGTTACGACCCACTCACAAAGCTTCTCGAAATCTTCGCCGACGTGCAGACCACTGAAGTCGTTCGCGAAGACCGCAGCGACTGGACCATCGAGAAGATCTTGAGTCAGCGGATCATCGATGGTGAACGCGAGGGTCTCGAAGCCGACCTCGATCGCGCACGAAGCGAAGGTCTCGAACCGCTCTTCATCATCAACGACGTCCTTCTCGCCGGCATGAAAGTTGTTGGCGACCTCTTTGCCACGGGCGAAATGCAGCTGCCATTCGTTCTGCAATCAGCTGAAACAATGAAGACCGCTGTTGCACATCTCGAACAGTTCATGGAGAAGGCCGACGACGGCGGCAAAGGCCGCATTGTGCTCGCAACGGTGAAGGGCGATGTCCATGACATCGGAAAGAACCTCGTCGACATCATCCTGACGAATAACGGCTACGAGGTCGTCAATCTCGGCATCAAGATTTCCATCGCCGAAATGATTGAAAAAGCAGTTGAGGTGAATGCCGACGCCATCGGCATGAGCGGACTACTCGTGAAGTCCACACTCATCATGCGCGAGAACCTTGAAGAGCTCAATGCTCGGAATCTCTCGAACATCCCCGTGCTTCTTGGTGGCGCTGCACTCACTCGCAGCTATGTCGAACGCGATTTGCGCGAGGTGTATGAAGGTCGCCTTTTCTATGGCAAGGACGCATTCGAAGGTTTGCGTGTCATGGATCGACTCGGCGACATCAAACGTGGCAACGAAACCGACGATGCCGATTGGGGCCGCGTCCCAAGCGAAAGCATCGTGCCCGCTCGTTCGGGCACCAAAGCGGTGACGCCCGCCGAGGATCTTCCCGCTCGCTCGCCCGAGGTCGTCGTTGATAACGAGGTCTTCGCTCCCCCATTCCTTGGAACCAAAGTCGTCAAGGGAATCCCCATCGACGACATCGCGGCCTACATCAACGAAACCGCGTTGTTCCGCAACCAGTGGCAGTTCCGTCCCGAAACCAATGACGGAGTGACCGAAACCGACGAAGAGTTCAAAGATCGCGTCCGAGCCATTCTTCGCTCGCAACTCGCAGAAGCAAAAGCGGCCGACATGCTTGTGCCACAGGTGGTCTACGGGTACTTCGCCGTCAACAGCGACGGTGATGATCTCGTCGTCTGGACCGATGCAACACGCTCAGAAGAACTCACGCGATTCCGTTACCCACGCCAACAGTCCGCTCCGTTCATGTGCATCGCTGATTTCTTCCGACCCATTGATTCGGGAGAAATTGACTACGCCGCATTCCACATCGTCACCATGGGTCAACGTGTGAGCGATGTTGCCGCGAAGCTCTTCGAGGAGAACCGCTACCAGGACTACCTGTTGGTCCACGGTCTCGGCGTAGAGATGGCCGAAGCGCTCGCCGAATACTGGCACCGCCGCATGCGCGAGGAATGGGGCTTTGCCGCCGACGATGGTCCGTCACTTGCTGGCCTCTTCCGGCAGCAATACCGAGGCGGCCGCTACTCGTGGGGTTACCCCGCGTGTCCCGACCTCGAAGACAACGAACGAGTTGCACAGATTCTCGATGCCGGTCGCATCGGCATCGAGGTCAATGAGGAAACTGGTTTTCAGTACCAACCTGAACAAACAACTTCAGCGTTGATCTGTCACCACCCTCAAGCGAAGTACTTCGTCGCTCGCTGAGTTAGTTCAACGTGAATCCGTGACGTCGAGCTGTGACTTCAAAGTCACGATCGAGGTCATCGGCTGATCGATCTTGCAGAAGTCCTCGATCGATGAGGGCGTCGAGCGCGAGTTCGTCGAGCGCAATGAGATCGGCCATTCGTGCGAGCGCTTCGTGACTCAACACCTCGGTCTCAGAAAACTCTGGGCCGACATTTTCTCTTGGCAACTCGTTCGTGCGAGCAATAGAGAGTTCAGGAAAACGTTCGGCCGCGACTTCGGAATAGAGAGCAGCGACATCGCGGTCCCAGTACGCCCCCACGATCACCGAACCAACGCGGTCAAGCTTTGCGTCGAGTGTGCTGATCGCTGAGTTGAGCCGAAGTACGTCGGCGAGTTCGTCGTACTCCTCTTGTTCAATTTGAGCTCCGGCGATCATCCGATACAGGAAGTTGTTTCCCTGAGTATTGGTGAACTCCGAGTTCAGAAAGGAAAGAAACGCGTCGGATCTGCTGCCTTCCGCCTGCGGAACGCCGTCGAGACGTTGATAGTGGTCAAAGAGTGAAAGCATCCGAGACCGCGGTTCTCGAACGACGATGCGAATAGAGGAATAGCCAGCATCGGCGAAGGCTTTGACGCTTACATGGCCCATCACAACGGTCGAGGTCGCACCAACAGCGCTCAGTTCGTCGATTGAATACGCGAATGGGTCAGGATCATCAAGCGAAAGTCCACCCGCCTTGATGGCCATCAGATAGGGATCGTGGTACTTCGGGCCGGTCGTCACACCTTCATGTGTTTCGAGACGACGACGAAGCGACGTACCCGCACATTTGGGGATATGGACGATGGCGGCCGCTGCGGGGGGCGCGGTCACACTCCATTTTCGCACGTTTGACGATCGCCGAATGGCCGTTTTACGAAAAGTTTCCTTTTGAGTTGCTGAACAGTTGCTGAACGCGAACTCTGTAACTTTTCAAGACAACAAAGCGCGCGCGACGAGATCAGTTCCGAACGCAGTGAGGATCGCGAGATACAGCAAACCTGTTGCTGCCATCACTGCGGAATACGCGCGTTCTTTCAACGCAAGACGCGTCGTGA
>JALQSZ010000217.1 GCA_023264135.1 Acidimicrobiales bacterium | reverse complement strand
CACCAACTTTGTTGGCGTTCCGACCATGTCGCAGGATCTCATCAGCCATCCAGATTTCGAGAAGTACGACACGTCGAGTTTGAAAAATGTTGGCGGCGGCGGTGCTCCAATGGCCCCCGAACTCGTTCGCAAAATCGAAGGTTCGTTTGCTGGCAAAGCGAGCCCGCAACTTGGTTATGGCCTTACCGAAACAAACGGCTACGGACCAGGCAACACCGGACCGGACTACATCGAGAAGCCATCGAGCACCGGTCGCGTCGTTCCGATCATGCAGGTCAAGATCGTTGATCCCAACGATTCGGAACAACCGAATGGCGAAGTTGGGGAAGTGTGTCTTTCTGGCCCGATGTTGATTCGTGGTTACTGGAATCGCCCCGAAGCCACCGCCGAAACCATTCGCAACGGTTGGCTGCATACCGGCGACCTTGGCTACATCGACGATGAAGGATTCGTCTACGTCGTCGATCGAATCAAAGACATGGTGCTGCGCGGCGGAGAGAACGTGTACTGCTCCGAAGTTGAAGCTGCGATTTTCGAACACGCCGGCATTCACGAGGTTGCCGTCTTCGGCCTGCCCCACGAACGCTTGGGCGAGGAAGTTGTCGCAGCAGTGCAGCCCACTCCGGGCACCACACTCGACCTCGAGGAACTCAATGCGTTCCTGACCGAACGACTCGCTCCGTTCAAGATCCCGACGCAATGGTTTGTGCGTGAAGAACCGCTTCCTCGCGGCGCGACCGGCAAGATCCTCAAGCGGGAAATTCGCGATCGCATCCTCGACGGAAAGTTCTAACCGTCACCCACGGCCCGTCGACAACCAATTGATAAGCATCGCGACGACAACGGTCGCAATGCAGACGAGTGCGCTCACGAGTGCAACACGCGACGCCGTCGTTCGTGTCACGCGCCCTTCCGCAATGTTCGCGAGAGGCGTGAATGTCCAACGAGGGATCCAGCCGATCACGGCAAGAGCAAACAGTGGGATCGAATAGCGGCCGATCTGATCTCCCATGTGCTGGCCCCACGTTGTGTCGTCGAACCAAATGAACGACGACGCGTAGAGCACCACAATGAGCGCGATCGTTCCGAGCGCGACCGACCACCGCAGAAGGCCGCGGAATTTTCGAAACCATTCGAGGTCGAACAACACCGCTGCGAGCACAAACGACACGAGGAGAAGCCACGGCACGAAATGTGGTGGACCGCTGGTCCAGATCCCTAAACGTCTCGACCAAATCTGCACGGTGTCGTTGAGACGAGAGAACCAATCCGTCACACAATGGCGAAGAAAACCGAATGGATTGTCGAGCAATCGCTGCTTCTGCACATCGGGTTGAACAGTGATTGGGTCAGCGAGGCTTTCCGAAACCCCTCCGTAGTTCGACGAGGCCGCTAAGGCCGTGCTCATCGCTCCAACTGCCATCGCAACAGCTGCGGCGCCAGCAGCGGCAAGAACCGTTCGATTCCGTCGCGCGACGAACGCCAACACGCCAAAGAGCAGAAGGATCAGGAAATAGGGCGGTTTCGCAAGGGCCAACAACAACCCGCTTCCAAGTATGAGAGCGACAGTCTTTCCATTCACTCGTTGCGCGATTTCGCCGTGATGATCGCCATCGGTCACCTGCGACCACATCCGAATGAACGACGCGAGAACAAGTGCAATTGCCGCGATAGTGACACCGTCTGGAGTGACTGAAGAGGCAAGCGCAAGGTTCATAGGAACGATTGCGCCGAACGCGATCGTCCACCGAAAGCCCGTCGCAACGTGAACAGCAAGGCCAAATACGAAGAGATAGAAGAGCAAATCAGCGAGACGCCCAAACCACAGCGAGACCACGCCTGGAGCATTGAGCGCTCGCGGAATCGCCATCCCGATTGCGGATGGCAAATACCCCACCGGCGTGGCGGCCATCGTTGCGTTGGTGTCGTACGCGATCGTGTCGCTCGTGTTTGGTGTCGAATGCAGCAACGTTCGAATCAACGTTCCATTGATCGGCGCTGGCCCATAGAAGTTGTCGACGACGAGATTCTGATCCTCGCGATAACTCCGCGGAAGAATCGACACGGAACGATCGTCGACGGTGCGGGGCGTCAGATGCCCTCCGGCAATATCGATACTCCGCGCGAAATGAGTCGCTTCGTCGGCTCCTCCAGACCACGGTGGAGCGATAAACACGAACAGCACTCCAACAAAAAGACCGACTCCGAGGAGGAGTCGCATCGGTCCGTCACACCAGGCCGGCACCCGTTGTTGAAGTGTCTTGAGCACATTCCCCCCTCGTCGCAGTTTCGCAGGAATGTCGCCCTTGCGCGACGAAGGCCCCCACAATGTGGAGGCCTTCGTACGTTCCCCCCGGAACGGTGAACTCGTTGACTACGCGGGTCGGCGAGTGTTCAGTTCGGTGACGTTGTCGTGCATGATCATCTTCTGCACGGCAGGCGAGAACTCCTTGAGTTCGTCAACGTAATCAAGCGGTTCTGGCATGCCTTCGATATGCGGCCAGTCGGAACCGAAGATGACACGATCGGAACCGACGAGTTCGACAACCTCGTGAACATCGTCTTCCCAGAATGGGTTGATCCAGATCTGGCGACGGAACGTTTCTGAAGGCTGCTCGCTGAACCAGCCCGGCATCTTCTTCGCGGTGTTGTCGAGCTTCTTGAGCAGACCACGAAGGAAACCGGAACCATTCTCGACGGATGCAACGCGAACATTCGGGAAACGATCGAGCATCTTGTCGCAAACAAGCGAACCCAAGAAGTCTTCGATCGGACGATCGAACATCGTGGCCATACGAAGCGGCTGCGGACGTGACTGCTGTCCGAACCCGGCGGAGAAACCGTTGTCTTCGCCGTAACCATGCGAGTTGTAACCGGAGTCGCCGGCATGGGCCACAACGGTGATTCCCGATTCGTTCACAAGACCCCAGAATGGATCGAACATGGGATCGGCCGGCGAACGCTGACCATCGATCGTGGTTGGCGCGGCAGGACGCATAACAACTGAGGTTGCGCCATTGTCGAGCGCGAACTTGAGTTCGTTTACTGCCCAATCGACATCGACAAGCGAGATGTATGGCGCCGTGAAAATGCGGTCCTTGTAGTTGAACGCCCAGTCTTCGAGC
>JALQSZ010000216.1 GCA_023264135.1 Acidimicrobiales bacterium | reverse complement strand
CACGCAAGAACAAGGAAGATCCCGATCCAACGATCAATGGTTCCGGGCTCTACGCCGACAATCGGTGCAACCTCGACCTCGACCTCGGGTTCGTTCGCAGTGAGTACTGATTCGGCAGAAGCTTCTGCATGGTTCTTCGAACGGGCCCGAACTGCTTGAACACTCTGAAGGACAATCAAGACGACGATGGCAATCAGTCCAATCACGAAGATCGGCATCGATTGCCACAATCGACTGGGCATGAGTCGAAGGTTGTCGGGAATCGCACTCAACGAAAACTGAACAGTGCTTGCGTTGTAGCCGGTGGAAAACGGACCGTCGAAGACGGCGGAGTTGTACGCCAGTGATGCAATGAGCGGAGGAAGCGATGCGGCAGCCCACCACAACAGCGTTTTCCAACCGAGTCGCCACTTCGGTCGTAGACACACCGCAAGCGCAAACACTGCCGCAACTGCAAGTACGGCAACGTTGGTGTAGCGAACAAAAACCGCAAGTCCAAATGCAAAAAATGCAAGTGCACCGACGATGGTTCGATGTCGAACCGTGCGATCAAGCGCGACAACACTCCAAATCAGAAGACCAAGACCAACAGCAACAAGCGATGCATCGGTAAAGGTCGGCATAGTGGAACGCCACGCCATCACCATCGCAAGCGCGGTTGAGCAATACGCGCCCACCGCAAAGGTGCCGCCCCAGCGTCCGAGCCACCGACGCGCGCCGAACCACATCGCAAGACAGGCAAGCGCGCCATAAAACAGAGGCGCGAGTCGCAACGCGCCAACTTCGTCGAAGCCAATGGCGAGGAACGGATAGCCCGGATTCTTTTCACTCACCCAAGTTCCGTCGGCATTCTGATGCCACTGCATAATTCCGCCGCCAAGCGAGGATTGCTGAAGCGACGTCGAGAGCGCGTCGTACTGGTCTTGGGTGAGCGTGAGGTTTCCGTTTTCCAGCGCAGCGATTGATGCGCGGTAGGCGTAAGGGTCGGGTTCGATCATCTTTTCGGGCTGGCTCAACACGATCGCAGAGAAGGCCACAAAGAAGAGAAGGGCAACGGCCGCGGGGATCCAGGCGATGGCGCGCGCTTTGGGCGAAAGCGAATGACTGAGACCTCCCACTTCTGACTCGCCCTCGACAACAACTGGGGTGGTTTCGCTCAAGGTTCGCTCCGAGAATCCAGCGCGGATAATGGTGTGGTCTTAGTTCATCAAGGTGAGAAGCGGGTGAGACGGGCGTAGCGAACGTGAGGCTCTCACCGGATTCTCACCTGTTTCAGGCATCCTGTAGGGGTGCCGGGCACTCAGGCTTCTCCTTCGAACCGATCACGAGGCTGGTTTGTCGTTGCCGGCGTCGTTGTGGTCCTCGCGTTAGGGGTCGGCGGAGCTTTTCTGGCGATGCAGTTCTCTCGAGGGAATTCGGGGGAACTTGCGGCGTCGTCGGATGCGCAAAGTCTGGTTATTCCGACCGTTCCAACCACTCTGCCCAAACCGGTGATCACGGATTTTGTGAGTCCGGAAAACCCGTCGGCAGTGGGGATCTCAGTGATGACGTTTACTGATCTGACGCGCACGACACCCGCTCGCGGCGATCGAGAGGCGCTCACAACGCGTCCACTCACCGTTGTTGTCCGGTACCCGACGGTGGGAATGCCGACTGACGAGGAATTTGTTGACGCGCCTGCGTATGAACCTGCACCGTTGGTGTTGTTCGCGCATGGATTTGATATTTCGACGTCGCGTTATGCATCGCTTCTTCACGACGTTGCCGCGGCGGGTTTTGTCGTGGCCGCTCCGGAGTTTCCAATGTCGAGCACCGTGTTTGATGGCGCTCCCGATGAATACGACATTCCCGATCAAGCTCGTGATCTCTCGTTCTTGATTACTGCGATGACTGGCACCGATGCCCCCGCAGAGTTGTCGCAAATGATTCTTCCTGGCCCCGTTGGTGTGATTGGGCACTCTGATGGAGCCGTGACGGCGCTTCTCGCTGGTTATGCGCCCAGATATGACGACAGTCGAATTGCTGCTGTTGTCGCGATTTCTGGAGACTTCGACACGTTCGGCGGTGAATGGTTTACGACGAACGATCCACCGCTCCTCGCAATTCATGGTGAATACGACGAAATCAATCCTTTCGAAAGCTCAGAACTCCTCGTTACCAATGACCCTGGTGAAGCAATGCTGGTTGGCGTGATGGGCGCATCTCATTTGGGCGCAGTCACCGATCCAGAGACCGAACCTTCGGTGGCACTTCTCATTTCCTACAACTTCCGTTGGCGACTCGGCGGTTCGGTGCTGGCGAAAGTTTCGACGTACGACACAGCCTCTACGCCGCCGCTCGAACTCGTGAGCGGCTAACGAACGCGACGTACAAACGTTCCGTCGATGAGGTCGTACACGACGTCGACCGAAGCGATTGCATCGGCATCGTGAGCAACCACGACGGTTGTACGTCCTTTACGAGAAGCGAAAATCGCGTCGATGACTTGGAAACGAAGTTCGGGCTCAAGGTGTTCGGTTGCCTCGTCGAGCACGAGGATCGGCGAATCGGCGACGAGAGCGCGGGCGATGAGCAAACGCTGACGTTCGCCACCGCTCAGCAGCGCTCCATTCGAACCGATCGGTGTCGCCAGTCCATCGGTGCGGGCCGTAAGAAACGGGAGCAGGCCAGCGGTGTTGCATGCATCCCCGAGTTGTTGATCGGTGGCCTCGCCATCGCCGAGAAGAAGATTGTCTCGAATAGTCGTGTCGAACACGTGGTCGTTCTGAAGCACGGCGGCGATGCACGGACGGGGGAGCGTGTGAAGTTCCTCGGGTTGGTGACCGCCAATCGAGATGCTTCCGCTGTCGCACGCGATGAGGCCGACAAGAAGATCGACGAGTGTGGATTTTCCGGTACCCGACGGCGCAGCGATCGCAACTGTCGTTCCGAATGGAATGGTGAGTGACGCACGAGCCAGCAGAGGAGCTGTTCTGTCGTACGCAAACGAGACATCGACAAGTTCAATAGCGGGGAAAGCGGGCATCCCACTTGTGGTTGCAAGTGGCGATCGGCGCGCAACTTTCGAATCAGTTGAAGAGTTCGCGATCTGAAGAATTCGTTCGGCAGCGGCGTCGGTCTGCCCTCGGTGTTCAGGTGCGGCCAGCATTGGTCCGAGTGCTTCGAACGATGCGAGCGCAAT
>JALQSZ010000215.1 GCA_023264135.1 Acidimicrobiales bacterium | reverse complement strand
GAAGGGAACTTTCGGACCGCCAAGTGCAGCGAGTGCGCCGATGGCCGGACCCGCAACAAAGCCCACACCAAAGGCTGCGCCGATGAGTCCCATGTATCGAGCGCGTTGACGAGCCGGAGAGATATCGGCAACAGCGGCTTGCGCTACTGAAACCGACGCACCGGAGATGCCATCGATGATGCGACCAAGGAACAGCAACCACAACGCGCCAGCGAAACCCGTCACTAAGGAACCGACAGCAGTTCCCGCAAGCGAAATGATGATGATTGGTTTACGACCAATTCGATCGCTCAACTTTCCCCACACCGGAGCGAAGACCAACTGCGCGAGTGAGAACGATGCCGATAACAAACCAATAACGGCAGCACCGGCACCGAAGCGTTCGGCATATTGCGGGAGGATCGGCAACACGATGCCAAACCCAATGAGGTCGACAGCGACGGTTGTCCAGATAACCCAGAACCCGCGCGGGAATGGTTGACGAGCGGTCTTCTCTGCCATCAGGCGGGTCGGACCTGCGTGCCGTCCGCCGTGTCTTCAACCAACCAACCGGAGGCGGTGAGTTCATCGCGTATGGCATCGGCGGCGGCCCAATCTTTTGCCGCCCGTGCCTCGTCGCGAGCTCGCGCTCGATCGAGAATCTCGGCAGGAACTTCGTCGCCGCCTGCATTCAGCACCAAGCCCACTGCGTTACAGATCTCGAATGCCGCCGCCGCGAGCGGCGCAGCAGTCGCGGTATCGCCGGCATCGAGAGCGGTATTGGCCTGGCCAACGAGACCAAACAACAACGCAACTGCTGCCGGCGTATCGAGGTCGTTGTCCATCGCAACCCGAAACGCGTTGATCGATGCTGCATCAGGTTCGCCAGTCAAACCTGCGTTTGTCGCCCGTCGAGCGAACGCATCGAGACGACGCAATGCCGCTGATGCGTCGTCGGTTGTCGCACGAGTGACTTCAACCGGCGTTCGGTAATGCGAACGAAGCACCAACAATCGATACGCGCGCGGGTCGGTGGATTCAACGAGATCAAGAAGGTTGGTGAAGTTGCCGAGACTCTTCGACATCTTTTCGCCGCCAACTTCCACGAAACCGTTGTGCATCCAGTGCCGGGCGAATGTACGACCCGACGCGAGTGCTTGTGCACGTTCGTTCTCGTGATGCGGGAACGCGAGGTCTTGTCCACCGCCATGCAGATCGAATCCGTCACCCAGAAGGTCGAGTGACATCACCACGCATTCGGTATGCCAACCGGGACGTCCGTCGCCCCACGGAGACGGCCACGAAGGTTCGCCCGTTTTGGTGAACTTCCACAACGCAAAGTCAATGGGCGAATGCTTGTGTTCGGCGACTTCAACACGAGCACCGGCTTGAAGCGATTCGATTGACTGACGTGCGAGCAGTCCGTAGTCGGCAACAGCGGCAGGCGTGAAGTACACGCCATCGTCAGACACGTACGCAACGTCGCGAGCAATCAGATCGGCGATGAGTTCCACCATTTGGTCGACATAGGCGGTGGCATGCGGATCAGATGTCGGGCGTTCGACACCGATCGCTTCCATCGCCTTCCACCACACCTGTTCGCATTTCTGCGCGATGTCCGACCACTCTCGGCCTTCGTCGTTGGCCCGATTGATGATCTTGTCGTCGATGTCGGTGATGTTTGAGACGTAATTGACCTCGATGCCCGTCCACGTGAGATAGCGACGCAGCACGTCGAAGACGAGCGAGAAACGACCATGGCCCAAATGGGGTGGGCCGTACACCGTTGGACCGCAGACGTACATCGAAACCTTCCCCGGCTCCCGGGGTTCGAAGGGCACAACCTTGCCCTGAGCGGTATCGAAGAGGTGCAGCACGACTGGCAACGCTACCTGTCCCCCCACCCCTCGCTGCGAGTCCGCACGTGAGACCAAGAGGTGCGGCGAACTAGCGTGATCGGGTCATGACATCGGCCACCCCCACTCCGCGAAGCAGTTGGACTGTCCCCCAAAAACCCGACCTTGAGGGGCTTGAAGCCCGATGGGGCGCGACCTGGGACTCCGACGGCACCTATTCCTTCGATCGCACCGCCACCCGAGACGGCGTGTACTCGATCGATACCCCGCCGCCGACGGTGAGTGGCTCGCTCCACGTAGGCCATGTCTTCAGTTACACCCACACCGACACCATCGCCCGCTACCAGCGCATGCGCGGCAAGTCGGTGTTCTACCCAATGGGTTGGGATGACAACGGTCTGCCCACCGAACGTCGTGTGCAGAACTACTACGGCGTGCAATGCGATCCGTCGCTCCCCTACGACCCGAACTTTGCCACGCCCATTCCGATGGCCGACCGGCCGAAGGATGAGCAGAAGAAACTTCCCGCGCAAATCAGTCGCCGCAACTTCATTGAGCTGTGCAACACGCTGACTGCCGAAGACGAAAAGGCATTCGAGGAACTCTTCCGCACGCTTGGCCTGTCAGTCGACTGGTCGCTCACGTACGCGACCATCGACGATCACTGCCGTCGCGTTGCCCAGCGCGCGTTTCTGCGCAACCTTGCGCGCGACGAGGCCTATCAAGCTGAAGCTCCTGTCCTGTGGGATGTCGACTTCCGCTGTGCTGTCGCGCAGGCCGAACTTGAAGATCGCGAAATGCCGGGTGCGTACCACCGTCTTCCATTCGTTCGCACCGATAACGGTGAACCGATCTACATCGAAACCACTCGTCCCGAACTTCTCGGTGCGTGTGTTGCGCTCGTTGCCCACCCCGATGACGATCGCTACAAGCCACTCTTTGGTTCAACCGTTCGCACGCCGCTGTTTGGCGTTGAAGTTGAAATCAAGCCGCATGAATTAGCGGATCCCGAAAAGGGTTCGGGTATCGCGATGATTTGTACGTTCGGTGATCTCACCGACGTCATCTGGTGGCGCGAACTTCAACTGGAAACTCGTTCGATTATCAGTGTCGACGGCCGCATTCAGTCTGAGGCCCCCGAATGGATCGTTGCCGCGGGCGATACTGCCGTTGCTGCGTATGGCGAACTCGCCGGCAAAACCATCAAGCAGGCACAAGTACGCATCGTCGAGTTGTTACGAGATGCGAATCAACTTGATGGCGAACCAAAGCCGATCACCCATCCGGTCAAGTTCTTCGAAAAGGGCGACCGTCCACTCGAGATCCTCACGCGTCGGCAGTGGTAC
>JALQSZ010000214.1 GCA_023264135.1 Acidimicrobiales bacterium | reverse complement strand
ACATTGGTGCTTTTGCATCGATCACGATCTTCTTTGCGTCGGGAAGACGGACGATCATGTCGGGGCGAGCTGCATCGGTATCGCCAGCTACATGTGTCTGTTGTTCGTACATGACGTGTTCGGTCATGCCGGCAAGTTCGATGACGCGCTGCAATTGAAGTTCGCCCCAGTTGCCGCGGACTTTCGTGTTCTTCATGGCTGATGCAAGTTCGGCGGTTTCGCGTTGCAACGATGTTGCGAGTGAGGCAAGCGAACTCACGCTGGTGTTGAGACGGCCGGAATCTTCGACGCGTTTCGTTTCGAGTTCGTTGAGCTTTTGGTCGAGACGCGCGAGTTGCTCGCCAACCGGTGCAACGAGGTCGTGCACGGACTTTTGCTGTTGGGCGGCATCGGCCGCGGCGCGAGCGCTTGCCTCTGCTTGTAGTCGAGTGTTGACCTCGATGAGCTCGCGCATCGTGGTGGCCAGCGTGGCGTTGGCGATGTCGCGGGTGCGATCGATATCGAGTGGCGTGGTGTCGGATGGGCGGGAGCGAAACCGAACGCCGATCAACGCGCCGATGCCAAGGCCGAGGAGAAGGGTCAGAACAGGGAGGAGAGCGGTCATACCGCTCAACCTAGAGACCGGGTGTGACAGTGGGCCTCGGGGCCTACAGTTCGCTCTCAGCGGCCGTAGGGCGACCTGGAGGCAAAAGATGGCAACGAACACCTATCTCGAGGGCAATTTCGCTCCAGTGGCCGAGGAAGCCACCGTGACCGATCTCGAGGTCATCGGCTCACTTCCACCCGAACTCACTGGGCGATTCCTGCGAACTGGTCCTAATCCGTTCTCGGTGGACCCAAACGCCTACCACTGGTTTGTTGGCGATGGAATGGTGCACGGAGTCGAGCTGAATGGCGGCGTCGCGAATTGGTACCGCAATCGGTGGGTTCGAAGCCCGGAAGCATCGGCGCACCTGGGTGAGGAACCGATCGCCGTTGCCGCTGGGGGTCTCTTCAGGGGGAATGGAAACACCAACGTGCTCGCGCACGCGGGTCGGATCCTCGCGTTCGAAGAGATGTCGTGTCCGTATGTTCTTGATCGCGACCTCGGGACGATTGAACAGACGGAATTCGGTGGGTCGCTTCCGGTCGGCACATTCGCGCATCCCAAGATCGATACAGCCACGAATGAAATGCACATTCTCGGATACGCCTGGACCGATTCGCTGCTTCGCTACAACGTGATCGATGCGAACGGCGCAATCACGCATCAGTCAACCGTTGAAATGGGCGCGTCGGTGATGGTGCACGACATGGGGATGACAGAGCGATTCATTCTCGTAATGGATCTTCCCGTGATCTTTGATCTCGACTTGGTGTCGAAAGGACGCCGGTTGCCCTATCGCTGGGATGACTCCTATAACGCTCGAATCGGGCTGATGCCCCGCGCTGGACAGACACCTGGTCCAGAAGGAGATGTCATCTGGATCGACGTCGATCCTTGTTATGTCTTTCATCCTGTGAATGCCTATGACGACGGCGACAACGTGGTCTTCGATGTCGTCCGTTACAACTCGATGTTCAAATTCGATAGCGATGGCCCCGGCGACGGGCCGTCGCGACTTGAACGATGGGTGCTTTCGCCGAGCACGCGGAGCTGCGAAGTCACGGTGATCGACGACACGTCGCAAGAGTTTCCGCGAATCAATGAACAACTCACCGCGGCTCGACATCGTTATGCCTGGTCGCCTCAAGCGACGATCGATTTGCTGGGCACCTCAGATGAGTTGCGCGGGAACGCACTTTTGAAACACGACATGCAACTGGGAACGCGGAGTGAGCTTTCACTCGGTGCGGGGCGAATTGGTGGCGAGTTTGTTTTCGTTCCCGCCGATGGCGCGAGTTCTGAAGACGACGGATGGCTGCTGGGATACGTGGCCGACCTTTCCACCCAAACGTCTGAACTTCTCGTCGTCGATGCCCAATCAATGCGAGAGCAGGCCCGAGTGAAGATTCCTCGTCGGATTCCCGCGGGATTCCACGGCAACTGGGTGGCCGATTCAGCGCTGCGGTAAAGGCGTCTGGTTCGCCGCCACAGCGCCGAACTGCCCGTGCCACAATCGGCCGTTCAGATCGCAGATCACAAGGGAGACGTCGTCGTGGCAGGACTGTGTGAAGGCCGTGTGTGCATTGTGACCGGAGCGGGCCGAGGCATTGGGCGTGATTACGCGCTGATGCTCGCCGCTGAAGGAGCCAAGGTCGTGGTGAACGATCTCGGTGGTTCACGAGATGGCACAGGTGTTGATCAAGGTCCCGCACAAGATGTTGTCGACGAGATCGTTGCTGCCGGCGGGCAGGCCGTTGCCAATACCGACGACATCAGTGACTGGGCCGGTGCCGAGCGACTCATCAACCAAGCGATCACCACGTTCGGTGGTCTCGATGTGCTCATCAACAACGCGGGAATTTTGCGTGACCGCATGCTCACCAACATGAGCGAGGCCGAATGGGATGCAGTCATCAAGGTGCATCTCAAGGGAACCGCAGGTCCTTCGCATTTCGCTGCTGCGTACTGGCGTGATCGTTCGAAGGCGGGCGAAACCAACAACGCGCGCATCATCAACACCACGTCGCCGTCCGGAATTTACGGGAACATCGGTCAGACCAATTACGGCGCAGCGAAAGGCGGCATCGCATCGTTCACGATCATCGCTGCCGACGAACTTGGTCGTTACGGCGTCACTGTGAATGCAATTGCGCCCGCGGCACTGACTCGACTCACTGCCGACCTCGGAATTGGCGACGCTCCCGAGGAAGTCAAAGAGGCAATGTCGACCAAGTGGATCGCACCGATCACGGTGTGGCTTGCGAGTGAGGAATCATCTGGAGTTACTGGCCGAGTCTTCGACGTTCGCGGCGAACTTTTGGCCATCAGCGAAAGCTGGCACCAGGGCCCGAAGGTCACCAACGTGCAGGATCCTTCCGCAATTGGTCCGCTCGTCGAGGAACTGTTGCTGACCGCTCGTCCGAATGCCGACATGCTCGGTCTCGATCGGAAGTAGAGAACACCATGCCGATCAATCACGATGTTGTTGGCGCCAGCGGTGCGCCAGTTGTTCATTCGTGGACATCGAAAGATGCATTGCTTTACGCCGTTGGTGTTGGAGCGGGCACTGACGAACTCGCGTTCACGACAGAAAACAGCCACGAGGTTC
>JALQSZ010000213.1 GCA_023264135.1 Acidimicrobiales bacterium | reverse complement strand
TGTTGCCTGCGATCCCACACCCGTCGAATTCACAGCTAGTAATGGATGCGCTCACCCACGAGATTGATTTGCGCGAAGCCCTCGGGCTTCCCATCGACGAGTCCTCCCTTGCCCTTTCGGTGGCCAAAGGGTGGTTGCTCAACATGATCGAACATCGCGATCAGGCGTTGTTCGATGAACTTCTCGCCGCCGATTGTTCCGATCTCGTGATGGTTCGCGCTCTCACCGGCCGAAACTCCCTTGCCCAGATGAACGAGCTCGGCCTTCCCGGGGCCCAGATCGTCGCTGCGCTGGCCGGCACCCCGCTTCGTCCTCCGTCCTAACTACAGGCCGGATGTCTCTGTCGTCGTCGCCTCACAAGGCCGAAAATCCCCTTTCGCCTTCGACAGGACGCCAAATGGACTTCGGTATCAATCTGATACCATTTGGAGATGGCAATGACACTCCGACTTACCGATGACGAGCAGCAGGCTCTGCAGGCACAAGCAAAGGCGGATGGGATCTCAATGCAGGAAGCTGCCCGCCAAGCGATCCGCGACTACGTCGTGCGTCGTTCGCACGAGACCGCAGTCTCCGATGCCGCCGACCGGATCATGAGCGCTCACGCCGAGGCACTGCGTCGTCTCGGCGAATGAACACGCCGATCGTCTACCTCGATCTCGCTGATGTACTTGCCCTCGCCGCGAAATTGCTGGGCGATCCACCGCCAGTACGCGATGTCGGGCTTCTCGAATCCGCGGTGGCGCGACCTCGCACCGTGGTCTTCGGAGTCGCTGCGTATGAATCGCTATGGGACAAAGCTGCCGCGCTCCTGCAATCAATCGTGAACAATCACGCACTGATTGATGGCAACAAGCGACTCGGATGGCTTGCCACTGCCGTTTTCCTCGAACTAAACGGCATTCCGATCTCACTGGCATCAAACGATGCCGTCTACGACGTCGTTCTCGCTGTTGCGAGCAGCTCGCTCGAGCTTCAGGAAATTTCACGAATGCTTGAGGAGCTTCTCCCCGCGTAACCGCGCCATTTCCGATCACTCCTGTGCGAGGATCGGTCTCTACGGGGAGGTCGTATGGACGGTCAGGAAATGCTCGAACGGTCGGCGCGTTGGATCACCGGCGACGAACCACTCGCGATGAACGGCCTCTTCAGCGAAGACGCCGGTGGCGCGGCAGTTGTTGCCGACGGCGTCGTACTCATCGAAGCGTTTAGCAACATCGTCGCGTTTGAAACCGAAGAAGGAATTGTTCTCTTCGATGTTTCGCACCATTTGTCGGCACCGAAGGCGATCACCGAACTTCGCACTTGGTCGAACGCTCCTGTGCATACCGCGGTGTACACCCACGGCCATGTCGACCATGTCACTGGCGCACAAGCTTTCGATGCTGACGCTGCTGCACGCGGCGATCAACCAATTCGCTACGTCGGACACGAAGCGATCCCCGAGCGTTTTGATCGCTACCAACTGACCAATGGGTACAACGGTTGGATCAACATGCGACAGTTCCGGTTGCCGGAACCGGCCTGGCCGAGCGAATTCATCTACCCCGAACTCACCTACCGCACCGAAACAAACCTCACCGTCGGCGGCATCGACTTTGATCTTCGTCACGCGCGCGGCGAAACCGACGATCACACGTGGGCCTGGATTCCCGACAAGCGCGCGATCTGCGTTGGCGACTTGTTCATCTGGCAGTTTCCCAATGCCGGTAATCCGCAGAAGGTGCAGCGGTTCGCTTGGGACTGGGCGGTGTCGCTCCGCGCGATGGCCGCAATGAAGCCCGAGCTTCTTCTTCCCGCGCATGGCCCTGCGGTTGGCGGCGAAGACATGGTCGCTGAAGTGCTCCTCAATACTGCAACTGCACTCGAGTCATTGCACGAGCAGACACTCGCGCTCATGAATTCCGGAGCGCGGCTCAACGACGTCATTCATACGGTGAAACTTCCCACCGAACTCGCCGACCTTCCGTACCTTCGACCGTCCTATGACGAACCAGAGTTTGTTGTTCGCAACATCTGGCGTCTGTATGGCGGTTGGTACGACGGCAATCCCGCCAATCTCAAACCAGCTGCCGACGTTGCGCTTGCTAGTGAAACTGCAGCGCTCGCTGGAGGTGCCGATGTGCTTGCCGCGCGCGCAGAGGAACTCGCCGAAGCTGGCGATCTGCGCCTCGCATCGCACTTTGCCGAAATGGCAGTGATGGCCGAGCCGGAGTCGGCGCGGTGTCACCAAGTGCGCGCCGCGGTGTACGGCGCTCGGCGCAAGGCCGAGGCGTCGTACATGGCGCGCGGCATTTACCGTTCAGCAGCTCTTGATTCCAAAGAGATCCTGAACGAATTGTGAGAGCTAGTCGGCTTTCTTGACGACCACGCCGGCAAGATCGCCTGCATCGCGCCAAGCGATGAGGTGATCGGCGTATTCCTCGACACTGCCCATGAATGACGCTGCACGAGCAGCCTTCATGTCGCCCTCTTGCTGTTCACGATTGAGATAGCCAGGCGTGCATGACGCGTTGTACACGCCAACACCCATGACTTTGCTCATGAGAACGTTGAACCAATCTTCTTCCGCTTCGGCCGAAGGTTCGATCTGCGAAATGTTCTCATCGAGGCACATGCGAATAATGTGCGCACAATGCTTCGAGGTTTCGGTGAGGTAGTGAACGAAGTTCGTACCGAAACCACCCTGCACCGTGCTGATCATCAGAAGGTTCGGGAAATCGCGGGTCATCACACCGTGGAGGCTGTGCGGACCTTCGCCCCATGACTCGGTCATCGGGATGCCGTTACGACCCTTCGGAACAAAGCCAAGACGGTCGTAGGTCGCGGCAACATCGAAACCCGATGCGTAGATCAGAAGATCGACGGGGTACTCGACACCATCGACAACCGGACCATTTTCGGTGATGCGCTCGACGCCTTGGCCGTTGGTGTCGATCAGGTGCACGTTCGGGCGCTTGAACGCCGGCAAGTACTCGACGTGGAAACACGGACGCTTACAACGCACGCCGTACCACGGCTGCAACTTCGCAGCCGTTTCAGGATCTTCGACGATGTCGGCGATGCGATTACGCACACCTTCCATGATTTCGAAGTCGATGCGCTCGAGCTCTGCGGCTTCTTCAGGATCTTCGGTGTACTTCGTGGTGTCGGTCCACATGACGTTGGTCCACTCGTCGGCAACCATGTTTTCTTCTGGCTGCTGACCACACACCGC
>JALQSZ010000212.1 GCA_023264135.1 Acidimicrobiales bacterium | reverse complement strand
GTGCCACTTGCCCAACGCAAACGTGGTGTAGCCCACGTCGCGCAATACCTCACCCATCGTGGTTGCGTGCTCGGTGATGCGCCCCGTCATGTGCGGATACCCGGTATTGAAATTGGCAATGCTTCGCATGCCGACGGTGTGGTGATTGCGTCCGGTCAAAAGCGCGGCTCGCGTTGGCGAACACAGTGGCGTCACGTGGAAGTTCGAAAAGCGCAGACCGTTGTTCGCCAACTTGTCGATATTCGGCGTGACGAGGTCTGACCCGAAGCAATTGAGATGCGAGAACCCAAGGTCATCAAAAAGGATGACGACAACATTGGGGGCATCGTCGCCGGGATGTTTCGCCGGCGGCCACCAGGGCGTCGACTCTGCATGTGTGCGACCAATTTCGCCGCGATAGTCCGAATTGAATGACATCAGTCGGCTCCGTTTGCTGGGCTCATTGAGGGTGTCTCACCACGCTGTTGTGTCTCATTGCGGTGCGTTGCTCGGATATGCGTCACGTCATGGGTGATGATCCAGAACTTGTTGTTTTGAACCGCGTCAACAACATCGCCAGCGACGACCGACGGCTCAATGGCCTTCGTTTTCATAAAGGCTTCCAACATTTCGATTGGCGTGTTGTCCGGTTTTGGCAAACCGAGATGGGCCGGTGCATTTCGCGCCGACTCAAAGATCTTCGTATTCACAAGTTCAGGGCAAAGACACGAAACACCGACACCGGTTCCCGAGAGCTCCATCACGAGGGCTTCGGAGAGTCCGACGACTCCGAACTTTGCCGCGTGATAGGCGCCAAGCATTGGTGTCGCACAGAGACCCGCTTCCGAAGCGGTATTCACAATGTGTCCTTCACCTTGTTCAACCATGAGTGGAACAAAGGCCTCGACTCCATAGGCAACGCCAAGAAGATCGACTGCGACCACCCAATCCCACACGGCGGGTTTGGTTTTCCACGTCGGTCGACCGGTACCGCCGACGCCAGCGTTATTGAAGAGCAAGTGCACTGCGCCAAAGCTCTGCAGAGAAAACTCTCGAAGCGCAGCAACTTGTTCGGCATCGGCGACATCGAGAACGAAGGGAACAACCGGCGCGCCATCGGATTGAAGGCGAGCGACCTGATCGTTCAGCACTGGTGCCTCAATGTCGGCCATCACGACCGACATTCCCTCGGCGACAAAGCGCTCAGCTGCGGCCAGTCCGATACCTGAAGCGGCCCCAGTAACGACGGCGACCTTGCCTTGGAGTTCCACGTTTCTGCCCCTCGCTGTTCGCCAACTACTAGGTTGGCGTGAATGGTTGTGTCAATAAGACTGACAGGACCGACGCTACCGAAGATCCCGGAGGCTTGCCATGACTGAGACCACCACTCCACGCCGCGTTGCCCTCGTTGCCGATGCGCGTCGATATGTCGGCCCGGAAATGTCTCGAATGCTTGCCCGACGAAACCACGACCTCGTCTTGGGCGATCCTGAACCCGAACTCATCGCAGAACTCGAGGCGCTCGGTTCGACCGTCGTCACTGTCGAACGAGTGTCGAATATCGCAAAGCCGGAAAATTCACAGAAGCTTGTCGACGCTGCCATTGCAGCGTTCGGACACTTCGATGCCGCCGTCGCCGCGTCGGGACAAATCATCCCCGGTTCGTTTGTCGATTCCACAATCGACCAGTTGGAACAGATCGTGCAGGGATGCCTGTACGCGCCGTATCACTTCCTCAAAGCCGTCATTCCCCCATTGGTCGAACAAGGTTCCGGCCAGGTGCTCGTCATCACAAGCGCGGCAGGCGCACGGCCGACTCCCGGTGCATCGTTGTATTCATCGGTGCGCGCCGGAGCAACAATGCTCACGCGAAATGTGGCCGGTGAAGTCGCTCGCAAAAATGTTCAGGTGAACGCAGTCGGCACGAACTTCATGGACTTTCCGGAATTCCTCGAAGCGACCGGCGCAAAAGATCCGGCCGTTCGCGAGATGTTCGAAAAGCAGGTGCCAATGCGTCGACTCGGTCGCATGGATGAGTTCGCCGCGTTCTGCGCGCCGTTCCTCGATGGCACGAGCACGTTTACGACTGGTCAGTACGTGTCTTATGCCGGCGGCTGGGTCTGAACGACCGAACCACCGTTGCCGCACCAGTGGCACGACACCTCTTCGATCGATTCCGACAGCACCTCTTCGCTCTCCACCTCTAGCTCGCCGCCCACGGTGTAATGGTGGAATGCACGTGTTCGCTTCGTTGAGACGACATCGAAACGCGTGAGATTTCCGCAGGCAGTGCAGCGATAACGGGTGGAGGACACGCAGGGAGACTAGCGAGGCCAGGACAACCTCCTTGCATACGAACACCCGTTCGATCAAACTGTGGAGGTGCGCTCCCCCGCCCGATCCGCCTCGCAGTTATCGCTCGACGATCTCGGCACGCCCCTTTCGCAGGTCACGTTCTGCGTCATCGACCTCGAGACCACCGGCGGTTCCGCCGAATCCTGCGGCATCACCGAGATTGGCGCCGTCAAGCTTCGTGGCGGTGAATGTCTCGGCACGTTCCAAACCCTCGTCAACCCCGGTTGCGCGATTCCACCGGAGATCACTGTTCTCACCGGCATTACCCATTCGATGGTGATGCCCGCGCCGCGTATCGAAGCGGTACTTCCCTCGCTTCTCGAATTCATTGGCGATGCCGTGATCGTTGGCCACAACGTCCGCTTCGATCTCTCGTTCGTGCAAGCTGCGCTTGAACGCGATCAACGCCCGAAACTCACCAACCGAGCAGTCGACACTGTTTCTCTCGCTCGACGGCTTGTTCGCAACGAAGTTCCAAACTGCAAACTCGGCACACTCGCAGAACACCTTCGGCTTGATCACAAGCCGTCTCATCGTGCACTCGACGATGCGCTTGCAACGGGAGACCTCCTTCATCTCCTCATCGAACGTGCCGGCGGACTCGGCGTTACTGGTCTTGATGATCTGTTGTCGTTGCCGACAATGGCCGGTCACGCCAGTGCGCAGAAACTTCGATTGACCGATTCCCTTCCACGTACGCCGGGTGTGTATCTCTTCCGCAATGCGCGTGGCGATGTTTTGTACATCGGCAAAGCAACCAATTTGCGAGCTCGGGTTCGGTCGTACTTTTCCGGCGACGACCGCCGAAAAATCGGTTCGCTTCTCCGAGAGACAACACAGATCGATCACGTTGTGCATCCGCACCCTCTATCGGCGGCCGTGCACGAAATT
>JALQSZ010000211.1 GCA_023264135.1 Acidimicrobiales bacterium | reverse complement strand
TGTGCTCTTCCGATCTGAAAAACCGACGTTCTGTACTCGAAACTCAACGACTCCTCGGCGTCGGTGAGTTTCGAGTACAGAACGTCGGTTTTGCGGTCAATCGAATCGCTTCGCCACCGTTGAGGACATCAATCGCTACCGCGTCGGTCGATGGCGCAATCGAAATAATTGTTGATTGCCAATCGGTCGGGTGGAGCGAAAGCGAACTCGCCGTTGTCGCATGCGCGCAAACAATCGCGACAGTAAGAGTGAGGAGAAGCCCAATGAAGCGAAGCAAGCGCATGACGAACGTCAGTTGTTGGTCGGCTTCTTGCGGTACTTAAGGAACAGTGCACCAGCACCAATCACGATGACTGCACACACACCAATGAACACGTAGCGACCTGCGGTGCTTGCTTCACTGCCTTCGTCGGTGACGGCATTCGATTGGGTTGCCATGCGCGCTGTTGTCGACGGCCCACTTGTTACCGCGGCTGCAGTCGTTGAGGTCGATGCCGAGGTGCTGTTAGCAGGAACAACAAACTGTGGTGCGGGATGGCTTGATTCAGAGTGGTCGCTACTGGGCGCCTGAATCCACGCAATTTCGGTGTTATTGGTGCAGGTCTGAATGGTGGGAATCGTCACCGTCTCACCGGCTGGTTGCGCCAGCACCAGACTGAAGTCGAAGTCGCCCGATGCCGTTGCGGCGATGGAACCACCGCTCCAGGAAATTTCGGTTGCGCTCACCGTTGAGGTCCAGCCATCGGCGTTTGACCCGGTGACAGCGGTCGCGCCAGCGGGCAGTGACACCCGAACGCCGGTGACGGCATTGCCGTTACACCCGTGTTCAATCGAAATGGTGATGTCCGTGCGACCCGCTGCAGCAGCTTTGGCAGTCGCATCGGCGTGCGCGAACGCGGGACCGGCGAGCGCGATGAGTGCAGCGAATGTTGTTGCGGAAGCGAGAAGAAAGCGGCGGGGGAGTGTCATGTGCATCCTTGAAGATGATTAGCGATGAACGGGAACTTCGAATGAGGTGCGTTGTTCGGTGAAGTCGCCGGTACGTACGGCGATGGTGACAGTCCAGGTGCCCGGAATGGAAAGTTCGTTTCCTTCAATCACAAAGTTTCCTGGTCCTGTACTTGGTACTTGCCGGGTGATCGGCTCCAATCCGGCCGCGGGTTGCGAGAACTCAATCGTCATGCTGTTCGCCACGTTGAGCGGCTGTCCAGTTCCATCGGTATAGCGAGCCTCGACGGTGTTGCGTCCGACGATTGCGGGGTCAACTGTGAGCTCAACGGAACCGGTATCGACTCGTTTGGTGATGGCGACCCGCGCTGTCGTTGTGACGGCCGCCGTCCTTGCCGGAGGTGTGTTGACGAGGAGTGCGGTAAGCCCAACGATCACAACCAGGATGAGCGCTTCTGCTCGAACAGTGCGAAGCAACGTTGCCCACCGGACGGCGTGCTCGGCGGCATCATCCGCGTCGGCCTGCGGTGGTGTCGTGAGCGCGGGGACAAGTGTGCGTCGATTCCACGCGGCGATGAGGACAACGAGAAGGGTGAGACCGATTTTGGCGAGAACCAGTTGACCCCACGTCGTTGTCACAAGCGAGTGAAGGCTCGCATTCGAACCGGTGATGGTGAGGGTGAGACCGGCGACCGCAAGGGCGATGACCGACCAGAACGCCATTCGTGAAAAGCGGCCAATGATGCCGGCGGTCGAACGAACCGAGTCGGCGTTGCGCAAGGTCAACACCATGACCAAACCCACCAGACCGCCGAGCCACAGGGCTGCAGCAGTGGCATGGATGGCATCAGCAATCAGCGACACCACTCGGGGTGAGAGTTCTGTGGCGTGTCCCCACACAGCGAACGACACTGTCACCGCAAGTCCGCCGTAGAGCGCAAGTGATTGTGAAGCGATCTTGTTTGTGATGTCGGTCGACAGGTGCACACCGGCGAGACCAATCATCAATAGCGCGAGTGACCAACCGAGGTTTTGGTTGAGAACATCGCGAAGCACGTTGGTATCGGTCACCGCGCTTGCGCCTTTTCCAGTGAGGAGCGCGGCCTGGCTCATGACAATGCCGATCGCGCTGAGCAGCGCGACGATCGAACCGATCCGAACAACAGGAACGATTCGCCAACGATCGGCACTGTGGTCGTGAATGAACGCGAGAAAGAACGCGACGCCAGCCGCGAGCAATGCGGCGAGATACATGATTGAACGAGAAATGCCGCCGATGATGTTCCACAAGCGGTCACCTGATGCGCCGGGGAGTGCGCTTCGATCAAGGGATCCCGAACCAACGCCGAAAAGAAATGACCCACTGACCGGGTGCCCATCGGCCGAAAGCACGCGATAGGTCGCGACATAGGTGCCATCAGCCAAGGTCCCGTCGATGTTCGTGACAACGGTGCGACTGTTGGTGACATGACTCGTTCCGGTGTCGACGTGGTTGCCGTCGGCATTGAGAACACTGAGGCCGCCAGACAACGTGCTCACGGCTTCGTTGAAGGTGACACTCACTTCACACGAAAGGCACGCGGCAAGAGATTCGCCATCGGTGGGCGAAGAACTCTCAACCGTTGCATGAGCCGACGCAATGCCAGTACCGAGAACGAGAACGCCAACCAAAATCGCGAATCCAGCAACGAGTTGTCGGGCGGTTCGGGACATGAGTTCTCGTTTTCCGCCGGTTGGGCAAGACTGTCGAAGTGTCCGATCGTATTCTCGCCTCCATAGCCAACCGGCGCGGTCATTTTCATGACTGAGGGCTCTGTCGCGATCGCTGTTGAAGGCCACAACGTCACGTTGGCCTACGGCCGTCACCCTGTTCTTCGCGACGCGAGCTTCGCATTACCTGCTGGCGCAGTGACCTCGCTCGTCGGACCAAATGGTGCGGGCAAGTCGAGCCTGCTCAACGCAATTGTTGGTTTGTTGCCGGTTGAGTCGGGAACGCTCACTGTTGGTGGATCGTCACCGGTCGAAATGCGTCGCCACATTGGGTACGTGATGCAATCAGCAAAAGTGAACGATCAGTTGCCGGTCACGGTTCGCGAAGTCGTCACGATGGGCAGGTTCGCGACCCGGGGAGCATTTGGTCGCATGAGTGCCGACGATCGTCGGATTGTTGATGAGTCGATGGATCGTCTTGAACTTGGCGATCTCACGAATCGACATCTGCACGAACTTTCCGGCGGCCAGCGCCAGCGCGTTTTTGTGGCGCAAGGGCTCGCGCAAGGTGGCGACGTT
>JALQSZ010000210.1 GCA_023264135.1 Acidimicrobiales bacterium | reverse complement strand
AGGGCTTCTTCGCTCCGGTTGGTGGCGAGCGTAAGGAAGATCCCGATTGGCAGCGTTTCCATCTTCTTGGCGCAACCAATCCGGCGTTCTTCGCTTTGAATGCGCGTCGTCGTATCGATGTGTTCGGTGACACCGTCGAAGACTTCGCCATGGTGAAGGTCAAGAACTCGAAGGCTGGCGTGGCCAATCCGTACGCGCGTTTCCGCAAAGAGTTCACGCTTGACGACTTTGCTGGTTCGCCGATTGTTTCCGACCCACTTCGCCTTCTCGACATTTGCGCAACGTCTGACGGTGCGGCTGCAGTCATCATCTGCACACCGGAGTACGCCATGAAGAAGCTCGGCACGCTTGAAGGAGCTGTGCGTATTCGTGCAGTCGCCAACACCACGCCGACCTACCCGCAGGTTCGTCTTGAACTTCCCGACATCGCCACTGATTCCAACGCCGTTGTGCAAGCACCAGCGCTTGGCTTCAAAGATTCAATTGCGCACAACGCGTACGAACAGGCTGGCCTTGGTCCGGAAGACGTTTCCTGCGCAGAGGTCTACGACCTCTCGACTGCGCTTGAACTCGACTGGTACGAGAACCTCGGCTTCTGCGCCGAAGGCGAAGGCGCACGGCTTGTTCGTGACGGTGTCACCGCACTCGGCGGTTCGAAGCCTGTCAACGCGTCAGGCGGCTTGTCGTCATTCGGCGAAGCGATTCCCGCGCAGGCCATTGCGCAGGTATGCGAACTCACCTGGCAGCTGCAAGGTCGTTGCGATGGCCATCAGGTCGAGAATGCCAAGGTTGGTCTTGCCATTAACCAAGGCCTCTTCGGCCACGGTTCGTGCACGATCCTCAGCGTCTGAACGTTCTTCTAGCGAACATCCCGATCAACACAACGAAGTAGGAGCGACCCGCTCCTACTTCGTCGCGACTGCGGTTTGACTCAAGGTTCCTGTCGTCGCGCCCGTCGTTGAGGAACACGACAACGCAAACTTCACTTGTTGCTTCTTGCCGGCCGAATCGGTGTACTCGGCGAGATTCACTGAGCTACCTGATGACGGACACGAACTCGACTTGCCAAGGATGCGGGTGTCGTTAAAGGTCGAAGCAGGGGCCAACCACCACACATTCACCTGAGAACAGTCGTTCACGGTGTAACTCCCCTGCTTCACCTGCGTACATGTTTCTCGCAGGTAATCACGGTCGATGTCGACCGTTCCGAGTGAAGTGCCTTCGGCAGTCTTGAAGGTCAACGAGAACGGCACCTTGCTTCGGGCGGTAGCGAACACCAGATCGACTCCGTGATTCGCTGCTGCGGCGATTTTGCGCCCTGCGAATGCGGCAACATCCGTCGGCTTGGTTCCGTTCCATCCGGATTCATCGCTCACCGTTGCATCGACAAGAACCTCAATCGGCAACGAATTCTGCACCGTGAACTTCACGGTCGTATCCGAGGAATAGTCCGCACCAGCCGCGGATCGAGATAAGTCGTCCGTTCGATTGTCACCAATCGCTTTCAGACCGAAGCACGCCGCCAAAATCACGGCGGCACCAAGAACCAATGCGATGACACCAACTGCAACAGATTTCGATTTCATCGTTTCCCTCAACCGAGTCGGAAGGTAATCACGCTGGTCGCGGAACTCGATGACACATCGGCAACAACCACGCGAGCCTGACCATTCACCGTCACTGCACCTACGGAGCGTTCGACCTTGTAATTCGACATCACAGGTTGCTCATCGCCACGAAAGACCACCGAGCCGCGTTCGCCATCCAATGTGTCGATATCGAATTTCGCGGTCGCGACGCGTTCGCCGCTCGCGTTTGTCACGTTCAACGTAAATGGCGAACCCGATGATGTCTGTCGTGGATCAATGGAGCGGAGAACTGTCGAACCCGGTGCGAGCGCGAGGCCCATGAGCCCCCATTGCTGACTGACGTCATCGGACGGCAAGAACTTCACCGTTCCGTCAGCGCTATTGCACCAGTCATAGGAATCAACATCGCTAACCGACGCGATCTTCGCTTCAAACGGCAGTTCATTCACGAAGGTGACACGAGTCCACAAACCCTTCGCGCAATAGTCGCTATCAAAGAAGTCCAAGTCCGACGCGGCTGCTCCACGGGTCGAGGACTCAGAACGATTGTCGCCAATTGCTTTCAACCCAAAACTCGCACCGAGAATGACAAGAGCGCCAACGACGAGGGTGCCGATTCCGACAACCGTGGATTTCGATTTCATGGACGTGGCCAACTGCTTTCTCATCGCCAATGTGATCGTCGTCGACCCTACCAGCCAAAGGTCAACGCTGTTGACCACCCTTCGATCCGCTCCCGTCTTCGGCCGGTAACCTCGGCGGGTCCGTTCGCTCGATCTGAGCGCAGCTCCGAGGAGTCCCCATGGCCGAGGCCTACATCATCGACGCAGTCCGCACTCCTGTAGGCCGCCGCGGCGGTGGCTTGTCCACCGTGCACCCTGCCGATCTCGGTGCGGCGCCGATCGTTGAACTCTTCAATCGCGTCGATGTCGATCCTGCACTCGTTGACGACGTGATCTATGGCTGCGTCGACACCATTGGTGGTCAGGCCGGCGATATCGCTCGCACCGCATGGCTCGTTGCCGGTATGCCCGAGCACGTTCCTGGCACCACCATCGATCGCCAGTGCGGTTCCTCACAGCAGGCGGTGCACTTCGCTGCTCAAGGCGTCATGAGCGGCACCCAGGATTTGGTCGTTGCTGGTGGCGTGCAACAGATGTCGCAGATTCCGATCAGCTCCGCGATGCTCGTTGCCGAACCGTTCGGGTTTACCGATCCGTTCACCGGCTCCACCGGATGGGTTGCACGGTACGGAGCCGGCGAAGTGTCGCAGTTCAACAGCGCCGAGATGATCGCCGAGAAGTGGGATATCAGCCGCGACGATATGGAAGCGTTCGCGGTCGAGTCACATGAGCGGGCAATTCGTGCACGTGCCGAAGGCCGCTTCGAACACGAGATTTTTGAATTCAACGGCATCAACGCCGATGAAGGCCCCCGCGAACCGAACTGGGAAAAGATTCGCTCGCTGCAAACGCTCACCGAAGGTGGCCGAGTGACCGCAGCTTGCGCGTCGCAGATTTCCGATGCCGCTGCCGCAATGTTGATCGCCGGAGAAGATGCGGTGAAGCGTCATGGACTCAAGCCCCGCGCTCGCATCCACCACATTTCGGTACTCGCTGACGATCCGATTTACATGCTCACTGCGCCGATCCCAGCAACGAAGCGTGCGCTCGAAAAGACCGGCCTCACCATGGCCGATATCGACCTCGT
>JALQSZ010000020.1 GCA_023264135.1 Acidimicrobiales bacterium | reverse complement strand
AGGTTTTGCAACGCACGCTGAATCGGTGCGCTTACGTGCTCGCGCGCTCGAGGCCGAGTCATGATTACGCCCCGCGACGATGTCGCGCTGATGGACGGCTATCACTCACCGCAGGTCGATGTCGCCGTCCGCCTCAACACCAACGAGTCGCCGGAGGCCCCTCCGGCGGCCTGGACCAACGCGCTTGTCGACGCTCTCGGTTCGATCGATTGGAACCGCTACCCAGATCGCGCTGCAACCGAACTCCGAACGGCGATTGGTGCACTCCACGGCGTTGGGCCCGAACAAATTTTTGTTGCGAACGGTTCGAATGAAGTGCTGCAAACGATCATGCTCACGTTTGGTGGGCCGGGTCGTACGGCTGCGGTATGGGAACCCACCTATGCGTTGCACAGTCATATCTCACGAATCACCGGCACTGCGGTCGTCGAAGGTGAACGAGCCGCTGATTTTTCGACCGACCTCACCGAAGTTCGTCGAGTCATCGACTCGGCGAAACCACAAGTGAGTTTCCTTTGTTCGCCCAACAATCCAACTGGTGTTGTCGACGACGAAGCAACTGTGCGTGCCGTTCTCGAGATGGTCACCGCGGTCGACGGACTCCTTGTCGTCGACGAGGCCTACGGGCAGTTCGCTCCGTGGTCGGCCGATGTCCTCATTGCCGATGACGTTCCACTTGTTGTGAGCAGAACATTTTCGAAGACGTGGTCGATGGCGGCATCGCGCCTTGGCTATCTCGTCGGTCCCGCATGGATCATCGCTGAACTCGAAAAGGTTGTGTTGCCGTATCACCTTGATGCGTTCAAGCAGGCCGCCGGAACGCTGGCACTTGCCCATCTCGAAGAAATGAATGAGCGCGTGAGTCGTCTCGTCGAAGAACGCGGAAGGTTGGTCGCTCGACTTTCCGAACTCGATGTCGACGTGTGGCCATCAGGTGCGAACTTCGTTCTGTTCCGACCTCGTTCAATCGATGGTGGCGAAATCTGGCAGCGACTCGTCGATCGCTCGGTGCTCGTTCGTAATTGTTCGTCGTGGCCGCGCCTCGAAGGGTGTTTGCGTGTCACGATCGGAACACCCGGCGAGGACGATTTGTTTCTTTCCGCTCTTGAGGAGGCCCTCCAGTGAGTGCAACACGAACCGACGACGGTCGCCGAGCAGCAACCGTCGCCCGTGCAACGTCCGAAACATCGATCGTGATTGAAATCGATCTCGATGGTCAGGGTCGTCACGAAACGTCGACTGGTCTTCCCTTCTTCGATCACATGCTTGCCCAGCTAGGTCGCCACGGAGGTTTCGATCTCATCGTTCGGGCCGAAGGCGACCTTCAGATCGATGCGCACCACACCGTTGAAGATGTCGGCATCGCGTTAGGCGAAGCATTCGCCTTCGCGCTCGGCGATAAGGCTGGTGTTCGGCGATTCGCTTCGAACCGAGTGCCGCTCGATGAAGCGCTTGTCGACGTAGCGCTCGATCTTTCCGGTCGACCATTCCTTGTGTACGAGGTTGAGTTCCCAGGACAGAAGATTCTGAGCGATCCGCCGTTCGATCCGCAGCTCATCGAAGAGTTCTGGCGCGCCTTCGCAACCTCGGCGGCACTCACCCTGCACATCACCTTGGTGCGAGGCGTGAATACGCACCACATCGTCGAAGCGACCTTCAAAAGTGTTGCCCGTTCGCTGCGCGACGCCGTTCGTATCGAGGGTGGGGGAGTTCCTTCCACCAAGGGCGTGTTGTGACCAACGAAGATCGACCGCTCGTTGCGGTACTTGATTACGGGATCGGCAACCTTCGCTCGGCACAGAAAGCGCTTGAACGCGTTGGCGCCGATGCGCGTCTTACTGCTGATAGCGGCCTCATCGCGGATGCCGACGCCGTGGTACTTCCGGGCGTTGGTGCCTTTGGCGCGTGTATGGACGCATTGCGCGCATGCGGTCTCGACGAAATTGCGATTAACGCAGCAAACGACAGCCGACCCTTTCTCGGAGTCTGTGTGGGAATGCAGATGCTCTACGAAGGTTCCGAAGAGTCGCCGGGTGCAGTCGGACTTGGCGTGTTGCCTGGTCGGCTTCGTTTGCTCCCCGACACGGTGAAGCGTCCGCAGATGCAGTGGAACCTTGTCGATGTTCGTCGACCGAGTCGTCTGTTCGAGACCGTGCAGGATCCGGTGTGGGTGTATTTCGTGCATTCGTATGCCGCCGATGCCGATGGGGACTCAGTGATCGCGACCTGCGATTACGGCGGCCCTGTCGCTGCCGCTGTGGAGCGCGATGGGCTGTGGGCCACGCAGTTCCACCCTGAGAAATCAGGAACAATTGGACTCGAAATTCTGCGGGGTTTCGTCGACGCCGCTCGTCTGAAGGTTGGAAGTTGATGGAGCTGTATCCCGCTATTGATCTTCTGAACGGTCAGGCCGTGCGCTTGTATCAGGGCGACTATTCGCGAGAGACCGTCTACAACAACGATCCCGTTGCACAGGCGAAAGTTTTTGCTGACGCGGGCGCGCGTTGGATCCATGTTGTGGATCTCGATGCAGCGCGTACAGGTTCGCCACTCAATCGCGAAGTGATCGCTGCGATCTGCGAAGCCGTCGACGTGCCAATTCAAACTGGTGGCGGGGTTCGTAGTGAAGAAGCAGCAGAGGCGTTATTCGACGCGGGTGTTGCTCGTGTCGTACTCGGAACTGCCGCACTCGAGAATCCCGAACTCGTTCGAACACTCGCGTCGCGCCACGCCGTTGCTGTCGGTCTCGATGCGCGTGGGCGTGAAGTCGCGGTGCGTGGATGGGAAGAAGGCTCCGGCCAAGATCTTCTCGACGTTGCTCGTGGTTTTGCCGATGCGGGTGTGGAAGCGCTCATTGTCACCGAGATCGGACGCGACGGGACGCTCGAAGGGCCAGACCTCGACGGTCTCGGAGAAGTTCTTGAAGCGACTGAACTTCCCGTAATCGCATCGGGTGGCGTTGGAACGCTTGCGGACATCGCTGCTCTTGAAGGACTTCGATCCGCTGGCCGCCGCTTGTCAGGAGCGATTGTTGGCCGAGCTCTCTACGAAGGTGCATTCACGTTGCAAGACGCACTCGACGTAGTTGTTCCGAATCCCTGAATGAGCGAAACCTGAGCGGTCCTAGACTTCGCCGATGGATGCCTCCGACTGGAACGCTCGGTACGACACGTCTGAACTCATCTGGAAGGGCGAGCCGAATCAGTTCCTCCCGCCCGAGGTGGCTGACCTCACCCCAGGAACCGCAGTCGATCTCGCATGTGGCGAGGGTCGAAATGCGGTGTGGTTGGCGAAACAAGGTTGGACCGTTACTGGTGTCGATTTCTCTGACGTAGGTATTCAAAAAGGGCGAACGCTCGCCGCCGACAATGGCGTCGAGGCGACGTGGGTTGTCGCAGATGCCACGACGTGGGAACCACCAACCGAAGGATTCGACCTCGTTGCAGTTTTCTATTTGCAACTTGCGGCTGAAGAGCGACGGGCGTCGATGACGACCGCCGTTCGTGCTCTTGGAGTTGGTGGCACGTTGGTGTTGGTCGGTCATGACCTACTCAACCTGACGGAAGGGTACGGAGGTCCGCAGAATCCGGCGTTCTTGCTCACCGCCGAAGACATTCTCGACGACCTGACTGCCGCGGAAGTTTCGCTCGATGTCGAACTTGTCACCGAGAAAGCGGGTCGTATTGAACGTACGGTGCAAACTGACGACGGCGAACGTACGGCGATCGACACACTTGTTCGCGTTCGACGCGTGGCCTGATTGATCATGAAGACCGCTCGCATCATTCCGTGTCTCGACGTCACCGATGGTCGCGTTGTGAAAGGCGTGAACTTTGTTGGCCTGCGCGATGCCGGTGACCCCGTTGAACTCGCCGCTCGTTACGACGCCGACGGTGCCGATGAACTCGTGTTTCTCGATATCACTGCAACATCAGACGGCCGCGAGACAATGGTCGATGTCGTCCGTCGAACTGCTGAGCAAGTATTCATCCCGTTCACGATCGGTGGGGGAATCCGAACAGTCGACGACGCTCGCACGATGTTGCGTGCCGGAGCCGACAAAGTTTCCGTGAATAGTGCTGCGGTTGCGCGGCCGGAACTCATCAGCGAAATTGCTGAAGTCTTTGGAAACCAATGTGTCGTGTGCGCGATCGACGCGCGTCGCCGTGCTGTCGATGGAAGTGCAAGTGAAGGCTGGGAGGTTTATGTCGCGGGGGGACGCACTCCAACCGGAATCGATGTCATCGAATGGGCGCAACGTGCTGAAACGCTCGGCGCGGGTGAGATTCTTCTCACCTCGATGGATCGCGACGGAACCAAGGAGGGTTTCGATCTGGGTCTCACCCGCGCCGTCTCCGACGCAGTGGGTGTACCGGTGATCGCCTCGGGCGGAGTCGGAGATCTCGATCATCTGGTCGACGGAGTCGTTCTGGGCGGTGCAGATGCTGTGCTCGCTGCTTCGATTTTTCATTTCGATGATCACGCAATTGCCGACGCGAAAGATCACATGATTGCGGCGGGCGTGAACGTTCGTCCGTAATGCGACCGCGACTACGGCGCTTCGTAGGCGTCAATAGTTGCGACGATAAGCGCTGCAACTTTGTGGGTGCGGCCAACAAAAAAGTGATCGGCACCGGCAACGGCAACGACTTCGGTGTTCAGCCACGATTCAGTTGCCTCGCGGGCGGAGTCGGGATTCCGAAACTGATCATGTTCGGGGACGATGAGCAGTTTCGGGCGAGGGTCAGAGCCGGCAGCGGCAGTGAGCGTCTCGAGTGGAAGTACGCGCAATGGGGGCGCGCATGCCAACCACGCAGCGATGCGGGAATCGAGCAGCGAGAGCGATGTATCGGCGCCGAATGACCAGCCAGAGAGGAAGAGTGGAAGGTCAGGACATTCGGCACTCATCGTGTCGATCGCGGCAACGATGTCGAGCGCTTCGCCGACGCCGAACTCGTGCTCCCCTTCAGACGTTCCAACGCCGCGGAAATTGAAACGCAACACCGCCAAACCTGATGACGGCAATGAGCGAAAGAGTTCGCTGGTGACAAGCGAGGTCATGGTGCCGCCCTGTTGCGGGTGAGGGTGGCACAACACCACCGCAGCTCGTGCGTCGTCGGGAATCACAAGTTCGGCCTCTAGTGAAAGGCCATCGGACGTCAAGAGCCGTAGCGAGCGGGGAGCGAAGTCGTCGGTCACGGATGGAGACGGTACCGTCGTGGCGTGACCTCTTCGCAGACCACTGACCGACTCACTGAGGGCGTAGGCGCCGACGGCGAGAAGCTTCCTATTCAAATGCTCAACGACCGAGTGCTTGTGCACTTGGGCGGACCAGAAGGTGAACGGCGCTCTACGGGCGGAATTCTCATCCCCGCGACTGCGCAAATCGGAAAGCGATTGGTGTGGGCCGAGGTCATGGCCGTAGGACCAAACGTCCGATCGATGGAACCTGGCGATCAGGTGCTGTTCAGCCCTGAGGATCGCTACGAAGTCGAAGTGCGCGGTGAGGACTACATCATCTTGCGCGAACGCGATGTTCACGCAGTGGCGTCGGAGCGACTTTCCGAAGGAAGTACCGGGCTCTATCTCTAAGCGAGTGGCGTCGGAAACTCCGTTCGTCGGCGGTCAGACACGCCGCTAGCGTGGCGTCATGCCCGAAAGCATCCCGATCGACGTCACTGCCGAACAATTGGACGCAGTGACCTATAACGCCGATGGCCTTGTTCCTGCGATCGTGCAGGAACAAGGCACAGGCAAAGTGTTGATGATGGCGTGGATGAACGCCGATTCTCTTCGCCAAACCTTTGCGACTGGTCGAACCTGGTTCTGGAGCCGTTCACGTCAGGAATATTGGTGCAAGGGCGAAACCTCGGGCGATCGCCAGTATGTGCGCGAGGCCTATTACGACTGCGATGGCGACACGCTGCTGTTCATCGTTGAGCAAGAGGGCAAGGGTGCATGCCATACGGGCAATTACTCGTGCTTCTTCACTCCTTTCGGTGACGGAGACTGATCTTGGACGTTTCGCCGTCGCGCGAAGAGTTTCACGTTTTGGCCGCGAACCACAGCGTGGTTCCGGTGTGGCGCGAGCTACTTGCCGACCTCATTACCCCAGTCGCGGCATTTGCTCGATTGTGCGGAGACGATCAACCGGGCTTTCTTTTCGAGTCGGTTGAACATGGTGAACGCTGGAGCCGGTTCTCTTTTGTTGGCCGCAATCCGATCGCGACGCTTGTGCTGCGCGATGGAATCGTCACGGTTGATGGCGACCTACCTGCGGCGATGCCGCGCGACAAAGGCATTCTCGCTGCGATCGAATGGTTGCTCGCTGCCTATCGTTCGCCAGTCATTGACTCGCTTCCGCCTCTACATGGGGGAGTCGTCGGCTACCTCGGCTACGACGTTGTGCGGGAAGTCGAAGACCTCAACGAAATCCCCCGCGATGCGACGGGCTATCCCGATGCTGTGATGGCAGTGATCGGTCAATTGGCGGCATTCGACCATTTCCGTCAGCGCGTCACGCTCATCGACAACGTTCTTGTTCCCGAAGGCGTAACCGCGAACGAACTCGATCGGCTTTATGACGAAGCGGTCATTCGTCTTGAACAACTCGCTGCCGATGGCGCGCAGCCGCTCGCCGAACCCATGGTCGATCCGCCATCACCTTCGCCAGAACTCCCCGACGTGAGTGTCTCGATGACCTACAACCAGTGGGAGAGCGCGGTCGATGTTGCGAAAGAACGCATTCTCGATGGCGACATTTTTCAAGTTGTTCTGTCGCAGCGATTCTCGTTTGAACTCGGCGCAGATCCGTTCGATTTCTACCGCGTGCTTCGTCAGGTGAATCCGAGCCCGTACATGTACTTCGTGCGAATGCCGGAACTGAGCCTCGCAGGTTCGTCTCCTGAGCCAATGGTGAAACTGGTGGATAATCGCGTGATCTCGCGTCCGATCGCTGGCACGCGTCGTCGCGGTGCAACCGAAGAAGAAGACCGACGTCTTGGCGCGGAACTTCGCGAGCACCCGAAGGAAATCGCCGAGCACGTCATGCTCATTGATCTTGCCCGTAATGATGTGGGCCGGGTTGTTGAGTTTGGAACCGAACAGGTCGACGAAATGATGGTGCTTGAGCGATACAGCCACGTGATGCACCTCACCTCGCAAGTGTCCGGTGAACTCGCGAGTGGCAAGACACCGATCGACGTTCTTCGGGCCACTCTTCCCGCCGGCACCGTTTCAGGTGCTCCCAAAGTCCGAGCGATGGAAATCATCGACGAGCTCGAACCGGTGAAGCGTGGGCCGTACGCCGGCGTGGTCGGGTACGTGGATTTCTCCGGCACCATCGATACGGCCATTGCGATTCGCACGCTGGTGGTCGGAGCCGATGGCATCGCACATGTTCAGGCAGGCGCGGGAATCGTTGCCGACAGTGTCGCCGAGCACGAAGATCTCGAATGCCGCAACAAGGCCCGTGGTCTTCTGAGTGCCGTCCCCGGTGCCCGAAGAATGACTGCACAGCGCCGCGGCGAACTTCTCGACTGAATCGGTCTCGCTGCTGGTGCAATTGAGCGAGGAAGGTGCGACACTCACGTGCGTGACTTCCACTTCGGCTGAACAACTCGTTGCTGACTATCACGCTCTTGTTGGCGCAGGTGGTGCAGCAATTGTTGCGCGCGATGTCGTCGCGGTGACGGGCCCTGATGCGGCTCGTTATTTGCAAGGGCAATTGAGCCAAGACGTCGTCGCGATGGTCGGTGACAGCGCGTGGTCATTTCTTCTTGCCCCAACGGGCAAGGTCGATGCGTGGTTGCGAGTGCACCGCATCGATCCAGAGCACTATCTCCTCGAAACCGATCCGGGTTATGGCGAGGTCGTTTTTGCTCGTCTCAAGCGGTTCTTGTTGCGGACGAAAGCATCGATTGCCGAGCCTGAGTCACTCGAACTCGTGCAGCAACGGTGGGACGCGTCACTCGTCCGTTTCGACGACGACGTACACGACGGAGTTCTCAGTTCGTCACCAGTTGGTCCGGAAGTTGCGGGTCGTGACTTCTTGATTCTCAACTCCGCGACTCAACCGGCGACGGAACTCGTCGGCGCTGTTGTCGTTCCCGAAGCGATGCAGCGGTATCGAATTGCGCACGGAATTCCGGCGATGGGGAGCGAACTCAACGAGGACACCATTCCGGGCGAAGCAGGTGCCTGGGTGATTGACGCGTCAGTGAGTTTCACCAAGGGTTGTTACACGGGACAAGAACTCGTTGCTCGTATCGATAGTCGAGGCAACAACGTCCCTCATCCGATTCGTGTCTTGGTGCTTGACGCCGATGCCGCTATCGGAGATGACGTGTACCTCGACGAAACGTCGGTTGGTTCGATCACGAGTGTCGTTCCTTCGCTCGACAACGAATTGCCGGCACTTGCACTTGCGCGAGTCGGACGAAGTGTGATTCCCGGTACTGAAGTTTCCGTTCGAAGTGGATCGAGCGAGTTCAGGGCGGTCGCCGTTGAACCTGGATCGGTGCGCTGAAGACTCGTCATGGAAGATCCGCTCTATGCCCGTCTCGGAGTGCCGTCGACTGCGAGCTCCGCGGATATTCGCAGCGCGTATCTGAAATTGGCGCGAGTTCATCACCCGGACTTCCACACCGATGAGGCACAACGGCGTTCGAACGAACGCGAGATGCAGGCCATCAACGAAGCATGGGCGATCCTTGGCGATCCCGAACGACGCCGGGCCCACGATGAACGGATGCGCCTGTCTCAGCCTGATCCGGTCGCTACAGGCACACCGGTTCCCGGTCGCTATGACTTCGTTCCCTACGACGACAGCGATGACGAAATTGATCCTCGGCTCATCGAGGATGTTGGAGTTGCCGGCACCGAGGTCGCCCGTTCATTGCAGTTCGCTCCGATTGTGTGCTTTCTCGGTGGAGTTGCCGGCGTGCTGCTCGGAGTGATCGTGAACCTCCCGTTCCTCATCGCAGTCGGAATTGTTGGGCTCGTTCTTGCTGTCCTCGGTTTTCTCGCCGCCCCAGTTGTTGCGATTTCTCGGAGCATTCGCGCTGAGCGGGATCACTAGTCGTTCGCCTAAGGTCTGCGCTCATGACTCAGACCTCATTGTTCGTAAAGATGGTGTTTCAGCCCGGTAAGCGCGACGAAGGTGTTGCTGCGCTTGAGACGATGCTTCCGGTTGTTGCTGGTGAACCGGGCACGCTCGTGTACTCATTCCACCGCGACGCGGGCGACGAGAACACGGTGTGGATCTTCGAGCTCTACTCCGATGGAGATGCGCTTGGCGTGCATGGTGGTTCCGACGCGATGAAGGAACTGTTTGGAACGCTCGGTGGCCTCATGGCCGAACCGCCGATGATGGTGATGGCGACACCGACGGGTAACGCAAAGGGCCTTCCCAACTGACCACGTATCTCGACCGAATCCTCGAGTCGCACCGAGAGGCTGCCGCTCGCGATGATCGCCCGTTCGACGAACTCGTCGAGCGGGCGATGTCTGTCGCGCCAGCCCGAGGTTTTCGCGCCGCGCTCGAAGCGGTTGTCGCGTCGGGCGATATCGCGGTGATTTCCGAAATCAAGCGCCGGTCGCCGTCGAAAGGCGATCTTGCCCCCGGGCTCGATCCAACGTCGCTTGCTCGTGAGTACGAACGCGGTGGTGCGGCGTGTTTGTCGGTGCTCACCGATGTCGATTTCTTTGGTGGTTCTGTCGACGACCTCTTGACTGCTCGCAATGCGTGTTCACTTCCGGTTTTGCGCAAAGACTTCACCGTGAGCGCTCGCGATGTCTGCGACGCCCGAATCATGGGCGCCGATTGTGTTCTCCTCATTGCTGCTGCGCTTGACCAGGCCGAACTGGAATCGTTCCTCAAGTTGGCCCGCGCCATCGGATTCGATGCGCTTGTGGAAATTCACGATGAAGCCGAACTCGATCGGGCGATCGCTGCGGGAGCTGATCTGATCGGCGTGAACCAACGTGATCTCGTGACCTTTGCCGTCGATACCGATCGGGCGGTACGAATGGCTCCGCAGATGCCCACTGGTGTCGTGCGAGTGGCCGAATCGGGGATCACTGGGCCGAGTGATGCTGCGATTTTGGCCGAGGCGGGCTACCACGCAGTGCTGGTCGGTGAACATCTTGTGACCTCAGGAGACCCCGAGGCCGGAGTGGCTGCGCTCCGGGGTGCTCGTCGGTCCTAGGATCAGCGCCGCACATCACTACAGGGGAGTCATCAATGACCCGCTTCAACATGTCCGAATCCGAGATGCCCTCGGCCTGGTTCAACATCCTCCCGCGTCTCGCGACGCCGATGGATCCGCCGTTGCATCCCGGTACACGCGAGCCCGTCACACCCGACGATCTCGCGCCGCTGTTCCCAATGGAACTGATCATGCAAGAGATGTCGCCGGAACCGTGGATCGATATCCCCGGCCCGGTGCTCGACATCCTTCGACTGTGGCGTCCGACGCCACTCGTGCGCGCTGAACGACTCGAGAAGATGCTCGACACGCCGGCTCGTATTTACTTCAAGGACGAATCGGTGTCGCCCGCTGGTTCGCATAAGCCGAACACCGCGGTGCCGCAGGCGTTCTACAACAAGCAAGAAGGCATCAAGCGCCTCACCACCGAAACTGGCGCGGGCCAGTGGGGAACTGCGCTGTCGTTCGCGACCGCACAGTTCGATATGGAGTGCATGGTGTACATGGTGCGCGCTTCGTATGAACAGAAGCCGTATCGCAAGATCATGATGCAGGTGTGGGGCGGCGATGTCGTTCCGTCACCGATCGACGATCCGTCCAACCCCGGCTCGCTTGGTGCAGCAATCTCCGATGCAGTTCGTGACTGCGTGCAGCGCGACGACACGCACTATGCGCTCGGTTCGGTGCTCAACCACGTGCTTCTTCATCAGACCGTCATCGGTCTTGAAGCTCGTGATCAGCTCCGCGCTGCTGGTGAAGAACTTCCCGATGTTGTTATCGCTCCTTGCGGTGGTGGCTCGAACCTCGGTGGCGTTGCATTCCCATTCGTTCCCGACGAAAGCGTTCGCCTCGTTGCTGTCGAACCGTCTTCGTGCCCGACCCTCACGCAGGGCCGTTTCGAATACGACTTCGGCGATGTCGCCGGCATGACCCCGCTTATGCCGATGTACACCTTGGGCGCCGACTTCATGCCGCCGTCGATCCACGCTGGTGGCCTTCGCTACCACGGCGATTCCCCGATCATCTCGAAGCTTGTGCACGAGGGTCGCATGGAAGCCGTTGCCATTAACCAGGGCAAGGTGTTCGACGCGGCGATCAAGTTCGCCAATGCCGAAGGCAAGGTTCCCGCTCCTGAATGTGGTCACGGCATCGCCGTCGCCATCGACGAAGCACTTGCCGCCAAGGAGTCAGGTGAAGAGAAGGTCATTCTCTTCAACTACTGCGGACACGGTCACCTCGACCTTGCTGCATACGACGAGTACCTCAGCGGCCGCATGGTCGACGCCTGAGTTTCTCTAGAGGTAATTGATCGCGTGATGAACACGTCGCGCCGCTAGCGTCGCGGCGTGTTCATCAAGATCTGCGGTACAACGAGCGCCGAGGATGCACTGCTTGCGGTGTCCCTCGGCGCCGACGCGCTTGGCTTCATTTTCGCGGAATCGAAACGTCAGGTTGATGCGGCGACCGTGGCGGCGATTGTTCCGCAACTACCGAAGGACGTCGTTGCCGTCGGTGTTTTCCGCAACGAGTCTGCTGCGCGAATTGCTGAGGTGGTGAACGAGACGGGACTCCGCGGCGTGCAACTGCACGGAAGCGAAGGTCCGGAAATTTCGCAGGCGCTTCGCGACACCGTGCCGTTTCTCGTGCAGGTCTTTACCGCCGACGATGCTCGGCTTGAACATCTCGCCGAGTATCCGATCGACGCGGTGTTACTCGATTCGCCCACTCCGGGTTCGGGAGAAACTTTCGATTGGTCGCAGATTGCCGATCTTCCTGAGCGCCATCGGGTGATCCTTGCTGGCGGTCTCAACTCCGCCAATGTCGCCGAGGCGATCGAACGCGTGCGCCCGTGGGGAGTCGATGCGGTGAGTGGTGTCGAAGCGGCTCCGGGCCGAAAAGATCCCGAAGCGCTTGCTGCATTCATTTCCTCGGCGCGAGATGCGCTTTCCGAGTTCTCTACCGACCCGGGCCCGGCCTAGCCTCATCGTCATGTCCCTACCCGAGCCATCTTCAAGTGGTCGATTCGGAGAGTTCGGTGGCCGTTACGTGCCCGAGACTCTCGTGCCGGCCTGTCAGGAACTCGAAGCTGCGTTCCGTGACGCGTGGGCCGATCAATCGTTCCGCGATGAACTTGATGCCTTGCTCGCTGATTACGCCGGTCGTCCGTCGCCAATCACCGAATGTCATCGACTTTCAGCAGAATTGGGTGTTCGCGTTCTCCTGAAACGTGAAGATCTCAATCACACCGGCTCCCACAAGATCAACAACGTCCTTGGTCAGGCACTTCTGGCCAAACGCATGGGCAAAACCCGTCTGGTTGCCGAAACTGGCGCAGGTCAGCACGGTGTCGCCTCCGCAACGGCCGCAGCGCTGATGGGCATGGAATGCAAAGTGTTCATGGGCGAGGTCGATATGGAGCGTCAAGCGCTCAATGTCTTCCGCATGCGCTTGCTTGGTGCTGAAGTTGTTCCCGCGATGTCGGGAAGTCGCACGCTCAAAGACGCCGTGAACGAAGCCATGCGCGATTGGGTCGCCACCGTAGAGAACACGCATTACTGCCTTGGCTCAGTGATGGGCCCGCACCCGTATCCATGGATGGTGCGCGAATTTCACACAGTGATCGGTAAGGAATCTCGTGAGCAATGCGCGAAGTTGCTCGAGAACGAGATTCCCGATGTCGTCACCGCATGTGTCGGCGGAGGATCAAATGCCATCGGAATCTTCAGTGGCTTTGCTGACACCACCGCAGAACTTGTTGGCGTCGAACCCGCGGGCGGTGCTGCAGTTGGGCGTGGCGTGCCTGGCGTCGTGCACGGAATGAAGAGCTATCTCATGCAAGACGAATTCGGTCAGGTGCAAGAAGCGCAATCGATCTCTGCGGGACTCGATTACCCGGGCGTCGGACCCGAGCATTCACACCTTTCAGCAATCGGTCGTGCTCGTTACGAACAGGTCACTGATGAGGAAGTCATCGAGGCCTTCCAACTTCTCAGCCGCACT
>JALQSZ010000209.1 GCA_023264135.1 Acidimicrobiales bacterium | reverse complement strand
CCTTGCGTCGGTCGCTGCGGAGTCGCACTGCGGGGGGATGAAGTGGCCATGGTTCCTCGTCTGATCACGTCAGAGACGTGATCGTGGAAGGCCCGGTATCCGCCCGAGGACCCCTCACCCTACTGCAGTCGCCCGGGGCGAGGTCAACCCCTGTGGATAACTCTGGGGACTCCTCTGGGGACAGAAGGGGTCCACCCTGTGGAAACTCCTGTGGGAAACCCGATCGGAGCCGATCAGGAGGGAGGAGATGCCTTCTCCGGATGCCAAATCCCCTCGGCCATGTAATCCTCGCCCGAAAACTCCGTTACCCACACCCGGATCGAGGATCGTGAGACCCCGATGGACGTCTCCACCGCGTCGGTGACCGCACTGAGCAGGGCTTTCTTCTGCTCTGGGGTGCGGCCTTCGAGCATGTTGATCTGAATGAGCGGCACAGGATTCTCCAGTGATGGTCGGCAGTACTGTCCTGATCATGACCTCAATGGCCGGTTCCGTCGATCCACTTGCCGCCTTCGAGCAGATCGCCTCGCACCGCCGGTCCTCACTCCGCGTCGATCCCGACCTCGCGGTCTCTGACGAACTCCTCGACCGCCTCATTGCCGTCGCCGCAACTGCGCCGAATCACAAGCGCACCTACCCGTGGCGCTTTCGCATCCTCACCGGCGACGCCCGATCGTCTCTCGGCGAAGCGCTGGCGCAGGATCTCCTCGAGGCCGGCCAACCCGAGGCAAAGGTCGACAAAGCGCGTTCGAAATATCTCCGTGCTCCTGTCGTTCTCGCCGTGGCCTCGGTGCCCGGCGAGGATCACACGATGACCGCGGAAAATCGTGATGCGGTGTCGGCGGCGATCCAAACCCTTCTGTTGGGTGCGACCGCTGCTGGTCTTGCGTCGTACTGGTCCACCGGCGCCGCGATGAACTCGGCTCGCGTGCGCGAGTTCTGCGGCTTTGATGCAACCGACACCTTGGTTGGTCTGTTGTATCTGGGCTGGCCGACAGGTGATCCGCCGCCCATCGAACGTCCAGCACCGGAATCGGTGCGCATCGGGAACACCACCCAAACCCCGTAGGGTCTCGCCGATGGCTGTTTCAAAAAAGAACGCAAAGCGATTCGGACCAAACCGACCTGACGCACCAGCGTTGGTGCGACGTCAACGCGTGTGGTCGGTGATCGGCACGTGGTTGTTCATCCTCGTGTTCTTCGTTGCGCCAATCGGATTCGGGAGCGCGATTTTTGTCGTCCCCGCAATCTTCTTTACCGCTCTTCTCATCGCCACAATGCGTTTGTCGCGCCGACCCGATGGCCCCGACGCGGAGACGTTGTCAAAGGGCGAACTTCGAGCAGCAACTCCCGCCGAACCTGTCTCGGTCCACGCAATGTGGTCGCCAGGAGCTGGAGTTCGAGGCGAACCACCGCAACGAGGCTTTCTTGTTTGCGACGGAAAACGACTTCGGTTTGAGTGCCTCAAAGAGCAAGTGAGATTCGACGCCGCGATCGATCGCATCGAAGTCATCACCCTGCCAAGTTTCATGCGACCCCAACTCGATCTTTCGATCGGTGGCGTGAATCATTCGCTGCGGTTCTTCCCGGCATGGGATCTTGGCGCAACCTTTGTTGGACCAACCGTGGCCGGAGAGTGGTACGCCCAATTGCGCGAACTCGGCGCGTCCTGACATGGCACGGATCAATCACACTCCCGATCCCAATCCGACTCGAGCAAAAGCGCGAGCGCGGCGAAACATCAATCTGGTCGTGTGGTGGGGCGTTGCGCTACTCCTTCTCTTTCTTCTTTCCTCTGGCGCGCCATGGGTACTGCTCTTGCCGTTGATCGTGATCGGCGCGCTCGTCGTCACCAACACCATTCAAGTTGTGCGCGGCGACGGTGCCGAGCAGTACGCGATCGAACCGGGACGTCTCGTCCAAGCCACCGCCGACAACGATCCAGTTGCGGTGCCAGTGACTCGCGCACCCAATCGCAGGGAGAAGGGTCGCCGGCGCGGCACCCTCCATTTTGCCGGCGGTCGACTCTCGTTCACCTTTGGTCCCTCTCCTCGTTCGCGAACCAAAAAGAACGACGAAGATCTCGAAGGACAAACCGTTTTCGATGCATGGCCCAGCGACATCGTTCTTGGACCGAGACCCACAACGATGCGTCCACAACTCACGATGACGATCGACGGCGTGCTTCACGTCGTTGAGTTCACGATGCCCGAAGACCTTGCGGCAGGAATGCTCGGAAAAGTTGTTGCCGGAGCTTGGTACGACCAATTGGTTGAGCTCGGCGCGACGCCACCCCGGTAGATCAAAAACGCGCCACCGATACGCGGTGTCGCCGTGTCACCATTGACCCGTGACGCTTCTCCCCTCGGCTCCCCCCGCTGATCCAACGATGCTCGACAACGCCGTCGAGATTCTGCGCGCTGCTGGCGCGTTCACGATGCAATGGTTCGACAATCCCGAGTTGGATGTCATCACCAAGAGCGACGGAACACCCGTGACCGAAGCCGACCGAGGCGCCGAACGCATCGTTCGCGAACGCTTGGCTGCTCTTCATCCCGATGATTCCGTACTCGGCGAAGAACTCGATGATCACATCGGTTCGAGTTCACGAACGTGGATTGTCGATCCCATCGACGGAACGAAGGCATTCACCCGCGGCGTTCCGCTCTACTCAAACCTCTTAGCGGTCGTCGACGAGTACGGACCGCTCATCGGTGTGATCAATCTTCCCGCACTCAACACCACGGTGTACGCAGGGCGCGGTCTCGGATGTTTTCGCGACGGTCGTTCCGTGCATGTCAGCGATCGCACTACGCCGTCATCTTGTGTTCTCTCTACAAGTGGTTTCGGAACCTGGAGCGAGTCAGCGCTCCTTGGCGTCAAGCGAGCAGGTTTTGAATTGCGAACATGGGGCGATGGCTACGGCTATGCGATGGTCGCCTGTGGCGCACTCGATGCAATGGTCGACCCACAGGTGTCACTTTGGGACATTGCACCGATGCCCGTCATTTTGAATGAAGCAGGCGGAAAATTTACTGGCACCGACGGCAACGATGTCTCACTCGTTCCTGGCTCAAATGTTTCCGGTGTTGCAACGAACGGCGTGGTTCACGACGCCGTGATCGCTGCGCTCGCCAATCGTTAACGTTCGTCGTCGTCGTCGCACACGGTGTGATCGTGACCGTGAGCATGATGATGTGGATCGTCGATCAACACGATGCCATCGGCGAGTCGCAACAATCGACCGCCGTAGGCATCGGCAAGATTCTCTGCCGTTAAGACCTCGTCAGCCGAACCGCTTG
>JALQSZ010000208.1 GCA_023264135.1 Acidimicrobiales bacterium | reverse complement strand
CGTTTGTGCGAAGTAGTCCCGCCATGGTCCGAGGTACAGATCGCGCATCGCGTTTCGAATTGCAGGATCTTGAAGCACTACGACGTTCCACGCTTGACGATTGCCACCATTGGGAGCGAAACGCGCGTGATCAAGAATGCGTTCAATAACCTCGTTCTCGACAGGTTCATCGGTTAACTCGCGCACCGAACCGGTTCCTCGCAGCGTTGACACCAGATCCATTGCGTCCTCCATCATGAATCGGCCGTCAGGCAACCGAGAACAGGCAGGTTGTCACCGACCGAGGTACTCGTCGCGGATTTGTTGCTTGTAGAGCTTTCCGGTTGGCAAACGGGGAAGTTCGTCACGGAAATCAATCACGCGCGGAACTTTGAAACCCGCCAGGTGCTCACGGGCATAGGAACGCAGACGTTCAACCGTTTCCTCATCGGCGGCAACGCCTGGTTCAAGTTGCACCACGGCGTGCACGTATTCACCAAATTCCGGATCAGGAAGACCAAACACGGCAATGTCGACAACATCGGGATGCATGATGATCGCCGATTCGATTTCTGCCGGGTAGATGTTTACGCCGCCAGAAATGATGGTGAATGCGCGACGGTCGGTCAGATACAGAAACTGATCTTCATCGAGATAGCCAATATCGCCGAGCGTCATCCAGTTATCGAAGTTCGGATGACGACTGCTCTTCGTCTTCTCGGGATCACCGTGATATTCGAAATTGGCTTTGGGCTGTTCGAAATACACCAGCCCAATGCCGCCAGTTTCAAGTTCGTTGCCTTCCTCATCACAAATATGCGGAACGCCGTTGACGGACTTTCCAACCGAACCGGGATGAGCCAGCCATTCCTCTGACGTGAGGAAGGTCATGCCATTGCCTTCGGTCCCGGCGTAGTACTCACACACGATTGGACCAAGCCAGTCGATCATCTGACGCTTGGCTTCGGGTGGGCACGGAGCAGCAGCGTGCACCATGCACGTGAGGCTCGAAAGGTCGTACCGAGCTTTCACCTCATCGGGCAACGCCAACATGCGAACCATCATCGTGGGAACAACCTGCGCGTGCGTCACTGAGTCGCGTTCAACGACTCGCAAAAACTCTTCGGCATCAAACTTCTCAAGCGCAACCACAGTGCCGCCGAGTTCGTGGACGCCGCACGACCAAATGATTGCGGCGGAGTGATACAGCGGTGCCGGACACAGGTACACCGAGTCCGAACTCATTCCGAGCATGAATTGTTCAAGCATGGCGATTGAACCAACACCCTCGTCGTCGACCATGCGACCAGAGAGTGCGCGCTTGATTCCCTTCGGCCTTCCCGTCGTCCCCGAGGAATACAACATGAAATCGCCACGAGGTTGTTCAGCGAATCGTTCGTTGCTCGCCGATGCAATCGCATCTTCGTACGACTCGAAACCTTCAACGGTGTCGTCCATCATCAGGCGAACGGGGCAATCGGGGATGAACGCAAGCATTTCCTGCGCGACCTTCGACTGATGCTTGGTCGAGATGAATGCTTTCGCGCCCGAATCGGTAATGAGGTATGCCGCTTCTTCAGCCTGGAGATAACGATTCACAGTCACGAGATACAGCCCAGAACGAAGTGCGGCCCACGCAACCTCGAAATACCGAGGATGATTTTCGGCGAACAGCGCAATCATGTCGCCGCTCACGAGTCCGCGGTCTGCGAACAGTCGCGCTAAGCGCGTTGAACGTTCATCGAGTTCGGCATAGGTCACCACCGTTCCCGATGAGCCCATGATCACTGCAGCCTTGTTCGGCGTTGTGCGCCCGTGTTCTCCCGGATACATGACTCCCCCTCGCCCAACCACATTCGGTTTCGACGAAACGGACCCTAGCCTCACCCGCGCAAATAGCTCCGGGCGATGGTGTTGTTCAGTCGCTGCCGTTCATCAACGTGAGCGCAGCTCGACAGCCCTCGCAAACGGGGTACTGATACGGATCACGAGTGGGGATGAACTTCTCTCCGCAGAGCGCTGTGATTTCTTCGCCGAGCACGTAGCCGCGCATCTGATCATCCTTACGGATGATGTGCGCAACCTTTCCTTCTTCAAGGTCCGGATCAGAGGGTCGGGTTTCTTGGCGTTCAATAACGTCGGAGGCCACGCCGTCAGGGTATCGCTGTCGCCTCGCAAACGAGAACGCGCGTCACGACATCAGGGTTGCAACAACGTGGCGACCCGACTCAGGCCGGATGCGACCAATGCCAGGGTTCGCTCGGAAGATTGGTGAAACCGAATCGAGCAGCATTCGCCGCCAGCCAACCAAACGCCGGATTGCTGCGGGAGTTAATGAACGAACCATTGGCCTGAAAGTCGATCGCCAACCCTTGTTCATGCCAAGACAAGCCCGGACGAGCAGTTGGCGGCGAACAGGAATCGGCCGGCATTTGCCAGATGGCGTAATCGGAAGTTCCGCAGTTCTGTCGGCGCAACTGAATCTGCACGTTGATGTCGCGATAGCCGTAACCGCCAAGGTTGAAGCCTGCGGCCGACGCAGCGGCCATCATCGCTCGCAGATCGTTGGCGATACTCGACGCCACCGTGATCCCGTTCACCGTCGTGAGCGGCGGATGCGGAACAACGGTGTAGCCACCCGAACTCGGAGGCGCCGTTGTTGTTGGCGACGGCGACGTTGTGGGCGTTGATCCTGAAGGCGGACTCGTCGTGGTCGTCGATCCACCCGAAGCACCACCACCGGCACCGGGGCTTGGTGTCACAACCGGAATACCGACCACCGCATCAGCGAGTGCTGCTTCTTCCGCGGCGATTGCGGCGCCAAACGATGCGTCGAGTTTCGAAAGATACGCAGCGTCGGACAACCGGTCGTCGAGTCGTTGACGAACCTGCGCGGCGAATTGTTGCTGCTGGGCTTGCGCTGCCGACAACGACTGCAACGCACCTTCTGCTTCCGCGGCGTGAGCCTCAGCAGCAGCCTTCGCTGCCTGCGCTCGCGACATCTGATCTTCGAGTCGAGCCTTCGTGGATCGAAGCTGATCAATGACATCGGAATCGCTTCGTGACTGCATGTTCAAAAGAGCGTTGCGCGTTGCGTCTTCCTGCGCCGACGAAGCTTCGAAGCGGCGCACGGAGGATCGACATAGGCCTTGACCGCGTACTTGGCGACCCGAGCGCGCAACGCTTCCAAATCTCGAGTTGTTTGGGCGGCATCGCGTTCCGCTTGTGCCGCCTCAGCGGCACTTGCGTCGGCCTGCCGGCGAGCTTCAGAGAGCGTCGCTTGCTGACCGCGAACGTTCTCGTTCAACGTGGCGAGAGCGGCAAGCACCTGCGCCTTCGAACCTTCGAGCGCATCG
>JALQSZ010000207.1 GCA_023264135.1 Acidimicrobiales bacterium | reverse complement strand
GAGAAAGAAGTTTGTATAGCGAGACTCTCGAACAGCAAGACTATGAAGCTGGAAGAGGTGTCTCCTATATGAATGACTCCGCACAGCAGTTTATAAGGCAAACTTCCTACAGAAGTGATCCATTGTTAACAGCTGGTGTAGTTGGTAATTTAGATAGATCTAAAATAGGTCATACTTCAATGGGTAAAGATAAGTACGACCACTTGTTTGGAGGTTAGTATAATGGCATCTTTGGGTATCGGAATGTTAAGTGGAATAGGAAGGTCTGTTAACAGAGTTGGTTCATCTAAATTAGGTATGTCAACCGTTGCAGCTGGAGCCTTGGGTCTCGGTGTTGTCAATTCAACAGCTCCAGCAATAAAAGACGCAGCATTGGAATCAGACATCGGACTCATGTTCAGACCCCCAGGTAGTCGCGGGGAGCAGCGGGAAACGCCGCGGCCATTGCCTCGAGCGCGTCGCGCTGTTCGTCGGTGAGTTTGGTTGGAACATCGACCTGCACGGTGACAAGCAGATCGCCGGTTGCTTTCTTGGTGGCAACACCGCGGCCCTTGACTCGGAAGACTTTGCCGGTGGGTGTGCCTGCCGGAATCTTGAGCGTGACGGGTTTGCCGTCGAGCGTTGGCACCGTGAGCTTCGTGCCCAACGTTGCTTCGGCGAAGGTGACTGGAACGTTGATCGTGAGGTTCTTGCCATCGCGACCAAAGATCTCGTCGCGATCGACAGAGACGATCACGTAGAGGTCGCCGATCTCTCCGCCGTTGCGTCCGGCGCCACCGCGACCTTTCAACTTGATGCGTTGACCGTCGTCGACACCTGCGGGAATACGCACCTTGACTTCACGCGCACGTTTTTCAACACCCGTTCCGCGACACGTGCCGCAGGGCGAGGTAATGACCGAACCGGCACCACCACAAACGGGACATGGTGAAGAGAACGAGAACATGCCCTGGTTGTCGTCGGCAACGCCGCGACCACGACAGTGCTGACACAACGTCGGCGAGGTACCCGGCTTGGCTCCTGACCCACTGCAGGTTCCGCACGGCAGATCGCTCGTGACATGCAGCGCCGTTTCCATTCCGGCGACTGCATCGCGAAACGCAAGGCGACACGAAGCTTCGAGGTCGGATCCACGTTGTGGCGCGCGCCCACGGCTCTGACTTTGGCGACCGCGTCGACCGCCGCCGCCTCCACCAAACAATCCGCCGAGCAGATCGCCAAGGTCGCCACCTTCAAAGTTGAATCCGCCGGCGCCAGGGTTGAATCCCGCGCCGCCGCCTCCACCGCCGAAGCCCATGCCACCCATTGGGTTGCGACGAACCTCGTCGTATTCAGCGCGCTTTGTTTCGTCTCCAACCACGTCGTACGCGGCGGAGATTTCCTTGAACTTTTCTTCTGCTGCTGCGTTGCCGGGATTCGCGTCGGGATGAAATTCCCGAGCAAGCTTTCGGTACGCGCGCGTGATGTCCTTCTGTGCTGCCGTTTCCGACACACCGAGGACTTCGTAGTAGTTCTTCTCGAACCACTCGCGCTGTGGAGCCACTTCTAACCTTTGACCTTCACCATGGCCGGGCGAAGTACCCGGCTTTTCCATTGGTACCCAGTGCGGAGCGTCTCGATCACGATCGGTTCGCCACCGTCACCTTCTTCATGCATCACTGCATCATGCAGATTTGGATCGAACGGTTCGTCGGCTGGTGTCAATCGCACCAGGCCTTCGTTACCGAGCAGATCGCCAAGCATCTTTGCGATCGGTTCGACATCGGTTGAACCGTGTCCGATCGCTGCTTCGCACGCATCGAGAACAACGAGCAATTTTTCTGCGAGGTTCTCGTTGGCGCGTTCGCGCAATTCTTCTTGCTCACGCGCAACGCGCTTGCGGTAATTGTCGAACTCGGCTTTGACTCGAAGCATCGTGTCGCGAAATTCGTCGCGTTCAGCAACCAATGCAGCGACATCGATTTCGCCAGTGAAATCGGCTTCTTCGAAACCTTGTTCGCCACCGGCTGCTGCTTCGAGCAGTTCGTCGTCAGTCGGAGAGGTCTCTTCCGAGACCTCTCCGTTTCCTGACACGGTCACTTACCTTCGTCGTCGACGATCTCGGCATCAACGACTTCGTCGTCGTTCGGTGCCGAGCTCGTTGCGGCTCCACCAGCAGCTGACTCTTCGGCCGCAGCCTGTTCGTACAGCTTTTGGGTGAAGTCCTGGCTTGCGGTCATGAGCGCTTCAGTTGCGACCTTGATGGCTTCACCATCGGTGCCCGCGAGTGCGGTCTTGAGGTCGGCAAGCTTGGACTCAACCGATGCCTTTTCATCTTCAGAGATCTTGTCGCCCTGATCTTTGAGCAACTTCTCTGTTTGATAGACGAGCGTGTCGGCGCTGTTGCGAGCGTCGGCCTCTTCGCGACGCTGACGGTCTTCGTCGGCGTGCGCCTCGGCGTCCTTGATCATCCGGTCGATCTGATCCTTGCTCAGCGAGGACTGACCAGTGATGGTCATGGACTGTTCCTTGTTCGTTGCACGATCCTTTGCCGACACATGCACGATGCCGTTTGCATCGATGTCGAACGTGACCTCGATCTGCGGCACACCGCGCGGTGCGGGCGGAAGGTCGACAAGTTGGAACTTGCCGAGTGACTTATTGAACTGCGCCATCTCGCGCTCGCCCTGGTAGACCTGGATGAGCACGGAGGGCTGATTGTCGTCAGCGGTCGTGAAGATCTCGCTGCGCTTGGTCGGGATCGTGGTGTTGCGCTCGATGAGCTTGGTCATGACCGAACCCTTGGTTTCGATACCAAGTGAAAGCGGCGTGACATCGAGAAGAAGAACGTCCTTCACTTCGCCCTTGAGCACACCGGCCTGCACTGCAGCGCCGATTGCGACGACCTCATCAGGGTTCACGCCCTTATGCGGATCGTTGCCCGTCATCTCTTTCACAAGATCGACAACAGCCGGCATACGTGTGGAACCACCGACAAGAACAACGTGATCGACATCGCCCTTGGTCAGGCCAGCGTCGACGATTGCTTGTTCGAACGGAACACGACAACGCTCAAGAAGATCAGCGGTGAGTTCCTGGAACTTTGCACGAGTGAGTTGTTCGTCGAGATGCAACGGACCATCGGGAGTTGCAGTGATGAACGGCAGATTGATCTGCGTTTGCTGCACCTGTGACAGTTCGATCTTCGCCTTCTCGGCTGCTTCCTTCAGACGCTGGATCGCCATGTTGTCTTTCAACAGGTCGATGCCATGCGCGGTCTTGAAGGTGTCGGCGAGCCAATTGATGATGCGCTCGTCCCAGTCGTCGCCACCAAGGTTGGTGTCGCCGTGGGTGGACTTCACTTCGAACACACCGTCGCCGATT
>JALQSZ010000206.1 GCA_023264135.1 Acidimicrobiales bacterium | reverse complement strand
TCGACTGAATCGCAGGACATCGGATTGGTCGATCTCGGCATCGGACTCGTCGTCCTGCGATTCGTTTTCTGCATCTTCGCCATCGACGCTCAGCGATTGAGACGCTGCAGGAGAACTCGCCACCAACTCCATCTCCGTTCCAAGAATCCAATGACGGAAGACGATGTCGTACAGCTCACATTCCTGCGGTGAATGCGCGAGCGTTGAACGGCCGGACCAGTAGATCGAGTGCAGATCCTCGCCGAGGAGCTGCACCGCCTCGAGAAATGCGATCAGGCTTCCAACGGGGACAGCAAGTCCTGCACTTCGAAGAATGTCGATGAGACCCAGAACGCCATCAGATTCGGTTGTCATGAATCAACCAGCGGTCTGTGCCGCTTCGACCAATGCGTCGATCCCATGAGCGCGAACTCGATCTGCGTCCTCTCGATATTTCACAACCGCACCAAGCGAAGCATCGACCGATGCGCCATCAATCGAGGTGCGTCCAAGTGAGGTCAGCGCCGTCACCCAGTCGATCGTTTCGGCGACACCGGGCGGTTTAAACAGGCCAATGGAACGAAGTTCGGCAACAAGGCGGGCCACCTGACGAGCCATGAGTTCGTTTGCACCGGGAATGCGCGCCTGCACAATCGCGATCTCGCGCTCGAGATCAGGATGCTCAACCCAGTGGTACAGACAACGACGTTTCAATGCATCGTGCACATCACGAGTTCGATTGGAAGTGATGATCACGATGGGCGGCGTCGTTGCGCGAAACGTGCCCAATTCGGGGATTGTCACCGCGTTGTCGGCGAGCACTTCGAGAAGAAACGCTTCGAATTCATCGTCGGCCCGATCGAGTTCGTCGATAAGGAGTACTGGGGCGACATCGTGTCGAGGTGAGATCGCGTCGAGCAACGGACGTCGAACCAGGAACCGTTCGCTGTACAACTCGTTCTCAACCGCTTCGGTATCGGAACCAATGGTGCCGGCCGCTTCAGCGGCTCGGAGATGTAAGAGCTGGCGGGGATAATCCCATTCGTACAGTGCTTGTGACGCGTCGAGTCCCTCGTAGCACTGCAAGCGAAGCAGTTCGCCGCCAGTAAGCGCGCTCAATGCCTTCGCCACTTCGGTCTTGCCGACGCCCGGCTCGCCTTCAAGAAGCAATGGGCGTTTCATCGACAACGAGAGGAAGATCGCGGTCGCGAGCCCCTCGTCGGCAAGGTAACCGTGTGCGGCTAAACCGGAAACGACCTCGGTCACCGAAGTAGGGATCGTCGAACTCACGTCTCGCAGGCTATCGGCGGCCGCCATGCGACCACGAAGCCAACCTCAGGCCGTGGCCCACACGATGAGTTCGGCACCTTCTGGGCCTGCACTGATCGAATGGGTTCCTTCATTCGTCAGACGAATGGCATCACCCTCAACAAGCGGTTCCACGCCGTCGAACGTCGCGGCCCCGAGGGCTACAAAGACGTGCACATGAGGCGCTTCGGGAATCTCCACCGTTTCGCCCGATCGCAGCCGTCCGGCGTACATCACCGCATCGCGCTGATTGATGTGAATCACCGCGCCTCTCCCCTCGCCGCCCGCGATTGCAACGAGTCCACCGCCATCGAGCAGCGCACTCACTTCTTGTTGTTCGTACCCGGGCTCAATCCCTTGCGTGTCGGGCAGTACCCACATCTGCACGAAATGTGCTTCAACATCGGGGCTGGGATTGTGTTCGGAATGTCGGATTCCGGTTCCCGCCGACATTCGTTGCGCGAGACCTGGCCGAATGATTCCGTGGTTTCCCAGCGTGTCGGCATGTTCAACTTCGCCAGACAGGACCCACGTGATGATTTCCATATCGGCATGACCATGCGTACCGAAACCAGTTGCCGGCGCGACACGGTCGTCGTTACTCACGAGAAGCAACCCGTGGCCAGTATTTGTTCGGTCCACATACGAACCAAAACTGAAACTGTGTTTTGAGTCGAGCCATCCGATCTGCGTTTCGCCTCGAGTTTCGGCCTTGCGGATCTCAATGGTCACGTCGTCATCCCCTCAAGAACAGCACATAGAAAAACAAAAACATGCCCACCGTGACACCAATCGATGCGACGAGTGTCCACTTGGCCGAACTTTGCCAGCGCTGTTTGACCGCTGGTTCTTCTCGAGGTTTCGGATTGATCGGTTGGGTCATTGTGTTGAGAAGTGGCTTACAGCCCGGTGACCGCGCGCCAGACGCGCTCAGCGGTGTACGGCATGTCGAGATGGGTAATGCCAAATGGCGACAACGCATCGATGACCGCGCTCTGCACCGCAGGAGTGCCGCCGATCGCGCCCGATTCTCCGATGCCCTTTGCTCCGAGCGGATTCACCGGCGAAGGAGTTTCAAGCGGAACAAGATCGAAACTCGGGAACTCTGCTGCCGAACCAAAGGCATAGTCAGCAAAGTTCGATGTCTGCGGGTTGCCGTCTTCGTCGTACATCATGTGTTCGAACAGCGCTTGGCCAACACCTTGCGCGATCCCGCCGTGACGCTGACCTTCAACAATGAGCGGATTCAAAATGCGACCGGCATCGTCACACGTGACAATGCGACGCAACGTGACCTTGCCGGTTTCGGTATCGACTTCGACTTCTGCCACATGCGCGCCGAACGGGAAGGTTGCATTCTCCGCGCTGAAGGTGAGTGAGGCTTCGATCGGAAGTCCGGTTGCACCGCCACCAAGCGGATCAACGATGTCGCCTGCTTTGCCAACCTCGGCCCACGTCTTGGCAAGGCTTGGCGTACCGGCAACGTGGAACACGCCTCGATCAACATCGAGTTCGATATCGGCCGCGTTTGCTTCCAAAAGTTCAGCGGCAACTTGTCGTGCTTTATCGACGACTTGACCGGTTGCGGTCCAGACCGCGGACCCGCCGAGCTGCAATGAGCGAGAGCCCATCGTGCCCATACCTTCAGCGACTCGATCGGTGTCACCAGCGACGACGTCGATCGCGTCCATCGGGATACCGGTGAGGTCGCTCGCCAACATCGCCCACGAAGTGTTGTGCCCCTGACCGTGTGATGACGAACCGGTGTAGACCGTGAGGCTGCCGTTCTTATGAAGCACGACCTTGGCAAATTCGCCATGGCTGCCAGCCGGACCAGCAGTGATTTCGACATAGACCGAAACACCAATACCGAGCTGCACGGGATCACCTGCAGCACGACGTGCCGCTTGTTCGGCACGCAGTCCCTCGTAATCGGCTTCGGCGAGTGCAAGGTCGAGTGCTGCTTGGTAATTACCGCTGTCGTAAATCGCACCGGTCGGTGTCGTGAATGGGAACGTGTCGGCACCAATGAGATTGCGACGACGCAGTTCGACAGGGTCCATTCCGATTTCAGCAGCGAACAGATCGAACGCG
>JALQSZ010000205.1 GCA_023264135.1 Acidimicrobiales bacterium | reverse complement strand
CTTCAGCTTGGGCGATGCCGGTCTCGGCCAAATGGAGACCTCGGGCCCGACCGGGGAGCGTGGTTCCGGTGGTGGGAGTCTGGCCGTGACGAACGAGCAGAACGAGGGTCGGAGCAGGGGCAGATCGCTTACGGGCCATGGGACTGAGAGCCTACCGAGCCACCCCGGAACACGGGCCGGTCGGGTGGCGAGTGTCTCGTGATGTCGGGGAAGTGAAGGGCACCGACTACGGTGGCGACCGCCTGCCGCCGCCCCCCGGTCGATGCGGCATCGAGTTCATGAGGATGGTCAGCACGATGTTGGGACGACGAGTAGGCGCAGGCGTTGGTGCTCTTGCCCTGATGTTCATGGTCGGACTGAGCGGTTGCAATCAGGACAACACGCCCAAGGAATACAACACCCTCACCCAGCAGAACTTTGTTGAACTCTGCACGAACTTCCTCTACACCTCAACCGGCGAGGTCACCGCGACTGACCCTGCAACCGCGGCGACACTCGATCCAGCGCTCGAAGCAACGAAGACCACGATCAAGTCCGATGTTCAGGCGGCAAGCCAGTCGGACTGTCTTTGCATGTATTCGGTATTCGTCAACAAAATGTCGATCGCCGATTTCACCACGCTCAATAGCGATTTGAAGTCAGATCCCGAAAAGGCATGGAACGGCGTCTCATCGGATATCAAAGACGCGGTTAGTAAGTGCGCATCTGGCTCCGACGCAAACACTGCAACGACAACGACAACGACCACGGTCGCGTCGTCGTCAACGACTGCTGCGAACTAAGTCGCACGCTGCGTTACTTCGCAGCGGGCTTCTTCTTTTCCGGTAGTCCGAGTCGCACGACAGGTTCGGCCCATTGCGGCCACCGAGCGCGACTCTTTTCGGCGAGCTTGCGCATGAGCGTGATGGCGCCCGGATCTTCATCGCCGGGGCGAGCTTCGATGGAGCCGTCGGCAATCATTCGCTGAATGATTTCGCGACCGACATCGGTGCGGACGATGGTGAGTGTCCAGTCGTTGTCTTTACCGATACCACCGGTCGAAATATCGGCGTGTTCCGCAGCGAAATCGGGACAGTGATTGCAACCTTCACGGGTCCAGTCGTGACATTCCTTGAGGTTGATCTCGTGATACCCGCCATCGCGGGTCCAGATCTGGAACACACCCTTGATGTTCATCTTGGTGATTTCCGCTTTCGGAATGCGGTACTTCGCCTCGAACAGTTCTTCGAAGATCGCGTCGTCGAAAGTCTTTGAACACAACAGTCCGATGTTGAACACGATCGGCTTTGAGATCTTGCCGATCTTGCGTGACCACATCACGGGAGCAATCGAGGATTGGCAACTCATACCAACCATCGCGAGTCGTTTGAGACCGCGCTCTTTCGCTTCATCCATTGCGAGCGTGTTCGCGGAATAGGTGTAGCGACTTCCAGCGCCAGCCAGAACTTCTTCGCGAGTGGTGGCGACGCCGGGAATGGCTTTCCAGGTCGCAGCGTCTCCACCTTCGAGATACGAGGTGAGTGCGCCATCGATGTAGTCGTTGTCGAGTGCCCAAATAAGAAGTGCAGAAACAAGACCACCGTCTTGGCCCATGCGGTGAACCATGTCGTCTGAAGCGCGAGTCAGGAGGATGTCGCTGTAAATGCCTGCGACCTCGTCGTCGGCACGATCGCGATCGAAGAGGTGCTCATTGGCCTGCGGTTCCCACGCACGGAAACGAGGACACGCGCGAGTGCAACTGGTACATCCCTTTTGTCCGTGGCCGCAATCGGTTGGGCCCAGTTCGTCTTCAATATGGAATGGCTTGTAGCCGCCGGCTTCGTGGTTGTAGCCGATGACATCGTGGGGGCACGAGATCACGCAACCAGCACAACCGGTACAAAGCCCGGAGGTAATGACCTCGCTAAAGAGTTCCTTCCACTGGAAGGACCAGCGCTCGGCTTTGGTTGGAGTCTCGGTGGTGCTCATAGAGGGCGAATCTACCCCGCAGGCACGGCTTCGCTGCCGTTCGGCGAAACGATTGGACGGCTCACGCTCGCCTCGGAAGACTGTCGCCCATGGACCTGAACTATCCGGACGATGCCGAGGCCTACCGCAGTGAAGTTCGCGGGTGGCTTGAAGAGAACCTCCCGAAGGGTTGGTTCGAACCCGGATTCGAGATGACCACCGAGGAGCGAGCGCTGTTCCTCGAGGAATGGACCTCAAAGCTCTACGGCGGCGGTTGGATTTGCGCGTCGTGGCCGACGGAATACGGCGGTAAGGGTCTCTCGACCATGAAGGCAGTCGTCGTTGCTGAAGAATTCGCGAACGCCGGCGCGCCGATGCGTGCCGACTTCTTTGGCGACACACTCGTTGGTCCCACAATTCTTCAGTGGGGAACCGAAGAGCAGAAGAAGGAGTTCCTTCCAAAGATTCTTTCCGGCACCATCGCGTGGTGTCAGGGCTTCAGCGAACCCGATGCTGGCTCCGATCTTGCCAACCTCGGCACGAAGGCCGTGCTTGATGGTGACGAATGGGTCATCAACGGCCAGAAGATTTGGACAACGCAGGGATTCATCGCTGACTACGTGTTCATTCTCTGTCGTACCGATCCCGATGCGCCCAAGCACAAGGGCATCTCGTATTTGCTGTGCCCGATGGATCAGCCCGGTGTTGAAGTGCGACCCATTAAGCAGATCGACGGCTCGGCCGAATTTGCTGAGGTCTTCTTTACCGATGCGCGTTGTTCGAAAGAGAACGTCGTTGGTGGCTTGAACAACGGTTGGGCCGTGGCCATGACCACACTCGGCTTTGAACGCGGCACGTCGGCAACCACTGGCTACCGTCGCTTCGAAACCGAACTCAACCACATCATCGCGGTGGCGAAACAAAACGGTGCAATCAATGATCCGTTGATTCGTCAACGCATCGCACTGGCGTGGTCGAAGGTGCAGATCATGCGCATCAACGGTCTTCGTTCGCTTACGGCGGTTGTGCAGGATCGTAAGGACTTTGGTGTTGCTGCTCTTGGCGCAACCAACAAGATCTTCTGGAGCGAGTATCACCAGCAGGTCATGGCGCTGGCGATGGACGTTCTCGGGCCGGAAGCGCAATTGCTCCTCGGCGACGCGGGCACCGAAGAATCGGTACCTGGGTACGGCCGTCGTCCCGTGAATCCGGCCTATCCTGCCAACGCGCTGCAGTCCTCGTTCTTCTTCAGTCGATCAGAGACCATTTGGGGCGGAACCTCGCAGATTCAGCGCAATATCGTTGGCGAACGCGTCCTGGGCCTTCCGAAGGAGCCCAAGGTCACAGCCTGATCGGCGGGGGTGACGGAGGGCCGGAAACGGCCCCGACTACCCTGACCCTGTCATGTCCGATGTACCCCCCACGTCGGGAGGATCCGTGCCCCCGT
>JALQSZ010000204.1 GCA_023264135.1 Acidimicrobiales bacterium | reverse complement strand
ACGAACTTCGGTGGCCGAAACCGGATGATGTGCGGGATCGGTGTCGAGGAGTACGACCTCGACCCCGGCGGGCGGATCAGCAGTTGGATCTTCGCCTGGCAGTGGCCACGGAGGACGGGCGGCGAGCGCCACGATCGGGAGACGCTGGAGCGCGTCGTTGCGGGCGTCTACATCGCCGTACCAAACCGGATCGAGCACCTGATGCCATTTATCGGCGCCAAGAATGACGACCTCGTACCCCTCGGCAATATCGGCGAGAAGGCTGTCGGCGGTCGTGATCACGCCCAGTTGCGGGTTGGCGTGTGTGATCGCTGCGAGTTCCGCAACGCGATCATCGATCGGGGTGAGGCGAGCGTCGTCCTTGCCGAGGGTGTGGGAGGAAATGGCGAAGTCAACGCGTTCGAGTTCGAGCTGTTCAATGGCGATTTCGGCCAGATGCACATGCGCGATCGTGGGCGGATCAAACGAACCGGGATACACCGCGCGTCGTGGTGTTGTGCTCGGCGATGCGTCGGTGATTCCCACGGTCTGAGGCTAGCGATCGTGGGAGACTTGCACCTATGAGAAGTCCGTTTCTGCATCCCTTTGCTCGTCCTGCTGCGCCAGCGGAGGACTTCATCACGATCGCTCGCGGTGAAGGCGCTCTCGTGTGGGACGACCAGGAGAACGAGTACATCGATGCAATGGCCAGCCTTTGGTATTGCAATGTTGGTCATGGTCGATGGGAAATCGTCGATCAAGTCGCATCGCAAATGGCAGTGCTCGAGAACTACAACACGTTCGACATCTTCACGAACGAAACAGTGGAAACGTTTGCCGCGTTCGTTGCTGCGGCGTCGCCGATGGACGATTGTCGAATTTTTTTCACCTCTTCGGGTTCCGAAGCGGTCGACACTGCGCTCAAACTCGCTCGCCTCACACATTCGATGAAAGGCGACGAGAAGCGAACCGAATTCGTTGGGCGCGCGAACTCGTATCACGGTGTCGCTTATGGCGGCGTGTCAGTGCAAGGACTTCCGTTGAACCAACACGGCTTTGGCCCGTTGCTTGAAACCGTGCATCAGGTGTCTGCCCACGACATCGACGAAATCGAAGCGTTGTTTGCACGACAAGGTTCAACTATTGCTGCGGTGATCACGGAACCGGTGCAAGGCGCAGGTGGTGTGTATCCGCCGGTCGATGGCTATCTCGTTCGATTGCGAGAACTGTGCGACGAGTACGGCGTGTTGTTGATTTTTGACGAAGTCATCACCGGTTTTGGGCGACTCGGTTCATGGTTTGCGGCCTCGCACTATGGCGTTGTTCCCGACATGATCACGTTCGCGAAGGGATGCACCTCTGGCTACTTGCCGCTCGGCGGCGTTGTGGTTGGCGAGGCAGTGCTCGATGTGCTCGAAGCCGATCCGAACTTCATCCTTCGCCACGGCTACACCTACAGCGGACATCCGTCGGCCTGCGCCGCAGCGCTGGCGAACACTGCGATTTTGTTAGAGGAGAACCTCTTCGATCGGGTTCCGGTGATCGCCGAACGCATTGGTGGCGGGCTGAGCGCGCTTGTGGCTGTGGGAGCAATCAAAGAAGCGCGCGGTGTGGGCGGCATTTGGAGTGCCGAACTCCTGCCGGGGTTGTCGGCGCCGGCGGTGCGCAACGACATGTTGCAACGTGGCGTGATTGCACGCCCGATCGGCGCATCGACCATCGCGTTCTGTCCGCCGTTTGTCACGACCGACGCGCAACTCGATCAGTGCGTAGTGGCACTCACCGAATCGATCGCTGCGCTGTCGTGAATTCAGTTCGCTGGTAACGCGTCGTCGAGATCAACAACAGCGCGACCAAGAGCTTCGGCGACTGCCGGATTCACGACGTGACCACCAGCGATGTTGAGACCTTTCGCTAACGCTGCGTCGCGACGAACTGCGGTGGGAGCGCCCAATCGCGCAAGTTCCGCGAGATAGGGAAGCGTTGCGTTGGTAAGCGCGTGCGTGGAAGTGTGCGGCACCGCGCCAGGCATATTTCCCACGGCGTAATGGACAACTCCGTGCTTCACGAAGATTGGGTCCGAGTGTGTGGTTTCGTGCGAGGTTTCAATGCAACCGCCTTGGTCGATGGCGATGTCGATGACCACCGCCCCCGGTTTCATGGAACGGATCATGACTTCGCTCACAACCATTGGAGCGCGTCCGCCGGGCACAAGCACTGCACCGATAACGAGATCGGCCTCAGCGACAGATCGTTCCACCGCGCCGCGATTCGAGGTGATCGTGGTGATGCGTCCCATCTGAATCTGATCAACATGGCGAAGTCGATCGATGTTCTTGTCGAGTAGATCAACTTCGGCTTCAAGACCGGCAGCCATCCATGCGGCATTCCAACCCACATTGCCGGCACCGAGTACAACAACACGGGCGGGACGAACACCGGGAGCGCCACCGAGCAGTACGCCGCGGCCGCCGTTGTGCTTTTCGAGAAAGTGGGCACCGATCTGCACACTCATGCGGCCAGCGACTTCGCTCATTGGCGCAAGGAGCGGCAGCGAACCGTCGTCGAGCTGAACGGTTTCGTAGGCGAGTGCGGTGACGCCACTCGCAAGAAGTGCGTCGGCAACGTTTGGATACGCCGCCAAATGGAGGTAGGTAAAGAGCACGAGGCCCGGTCGGAAAAAACCGAACTCCGATTCGAGTGGTTCTTTCACTTTGCAAATGAGATCAGCGCGCTTCCATACCTCGGCGGTCGTGGCCACGATGGTGGCGCCAGCTCGTGCGTAGTCCTCATCGGGGATTGAAGAATCTGCACCTGCGTTGTGTTCGAGAAGGACCTCGGCACCGGCGTGGAGAAGTTCGCGAACTCCGTCGGGAGTGATCGCAACGCGATGTTCTTCCTGCTTGATCTCTTTCGGGATACCGACGGTGTTCACGAGAAACTCACGGGGGTGCCGGCTGCGGAGAGGATGTCGATCGCTTCTTCAAGGGCAATGCGAAGAATGCGTTCGATTTCGTCGAACTCTGCTTGTCCCGCGATGAGCGGTGGTGAGAGTTGGATGACCGGATCGCCTCGATCGTCGGCTCGACACACCAGACCAAGTTCGAGGAGACGTTTCGATAAGTGGCCTCGTAACAACAACTCGGCTTCATCGGCGGTGAAGGTCTCTCGTGTCCGCGAGTTCTTCACGAGTTCAATACCGTAGAAGTAGCCCATTCCACGTATATCGCCCACGATGGGGAGATCTCGGAGTTTCTCGAGCGTTGCTCGGAACGCGCCTTCGTTGGCGAGAACATGCTCGATGAGCTGGTCGTTTTCAATGATGTCGAGATTCGCGAGCGCAACTGCGCAGCTCACTGGATGACCACCGAAGGTGAAGCCATGCAAGAACGAGACGCCCTCGGTGGCGAATGGTTCGGCAATGCGATCGCTCACGATCATTGCGC
>JALQSZ010000203.1 GCA_023264135.1 Acidimicrobiales bacterium | reverse complement strand
ATACGTCGCGTTCAGGCTCCGACGGAAATGCGGGCACCTGCTGCTTGGCCCTGAAGTCGATCCGCCAAACGCGAGGTGTGCTCCATCACCTGTTCGGCTTGGGTCACGCCGTGCTGCGCGAGTCCGCACACCGGAGTGATGATCGCGTTCGTGCGCAACAACAACGGATCGCATCCTTCGTTGGCAAGATCGCACCAAACGGTCGACAACCGTCGCCAAAGACGGTCAACACTCGTACCGATCGGCCCATCGGTGGGAACTGCACCCCACGCAATCCATCCACCGCGATCGAGATAGTCGCCGACAAGGCCGGAATGCTTGACGATGCGATCGTCAACGGGCACCGAAAGAATTCGCGGCCCCGTACTCAACAGAAGTCGATAGTCGACTGCAGTGCAGCAATGAAGTCCGGTGATCGCCTTCGACTCCACCGCCGCCATCGCTGACGACACGAGATCAATCCCGTCATTGGGGCCAATCGGGAATCCTTCGTCGGTCAACGAACCCATCGCCGGCTCATCGAGGAACACCACGACTTGAGCCTGCGGAACTCGCGACAACACATGATCAACCAACCGCTCAATTCGAACGCGTACAGCGTGACCAGCAATGCGGAACGCGAGATCGATGTCGATCCCTGCACCCCACAACGCAATGCCCAACGTCACTGGACCGGTGAGCGACACCTTGATCGGACCATCACGATCGGCAATCGCGTTCAAGAACGCGCGCAACCCCACCCATGCATCACTCGAAAGTCGTTCGTCATCAAGCGGCGCTTCGGGATCGATGAGCGCAAGATCCACATCGATTGATCCGTCGTCACCAATTGTCACACCGGCGAGACCCGATGCTGCCTGCGCGATCATTCCTTCTCGCCGCGATCGAGCGGGCAGCGAAGGCGCCGATGGCAATCGCGGACTATGACGCAAGACGAACTCGACGGCATCGCCGGGATCGCAATGCGGCAAGTAACCGATTCCGGTCGAGAGGCCTGGAGGCAATAACAACGACGTGGCGCGCGAATTCATTGTCGACATCCCGCACTCATGTCGTTGTGAATCATCACGCACCGTCCAAAGAGTTCGTCCACGTCCGAGTCCAAAACTGGGCGGATTGTTGTGGCCGAAGTCACATGGTTAGCGATGGCGGCCAGAATCGGCAAATCTCAACGGTGATGACCCCCACCAGCAGGGCCGTCAGTCGTTGGGCCCCGGCTCTCGTCTGGCTGTCACTCCCCCTCACCGCAGGCACGTCCTTCGCGCACGCGCTTGATCACCGATCCACTCCCATCGTGCTCACGGCAACGATTGGGCTCTGGCTGGTGTGGGTGATTGGCCTTATTGCTGCGCTCGCACCGAGTTCGGTTTCACTCACAACGATTCGCATTGTCATGCCCGCATCGGTTGTCGCCGCCGCGTGGTCGGCACTCGCAGTGAGCGACGGCGCGAACTTTGCAGAGTCATGTGCGCTCGGCGTGACATCGCTGTGCGCAGTGCTCTCGCTGTCGGCCGCGGTTGGCTACACGTTCATCAATGGTTCTTCCTATGGCGACGAGCGACGTTTCCCACTGCGTCCCCCTGGCCCCGTCGTGCTTGGCCCGCTTGAACTCGTCTGGGTTGCCATGGTCGCATCGGCATTCGCCGGACCGCTTCTCCTCGCTGCGAAGCAGTGGGTTCTCGGAGCACTCGTTACTGCCGTTGCTGTCGTTGTGTGCATTGGCGGAGCGCGCGCACTTCACCAGCTTTCAAAACGCTGGCTGGTGTTTGTTCCCGCCGGTCTTGTATTAGTTGACCGAACATCACTGCTCGACGCGTTGCTCGTTCAACGCCATCTTGTTGGTTCGATCGGGCTCGCGGAAGAGAACTCCGATGCGGTTGATCTCAGCGCCGGCGCAGTCGGCATGCAGATTGAGATTCGCCTTTCCTCCACCGACTCCATCATTCCCACTCCCGCGCGTCGCGATCGCCGAAAGATCATCGAACCGGTTGACGTCGACGCAGTGCGATTCACCCCAAGTCGACCAGGTTGGGTTCTTGATGCGGCCAAAGAACGACGGCTTACCGTCGGCTAACGAGTCCGCCTCCAACAACGAGCTCGTTGTCGTAGAGAACAATGCTTTGGCCAGGCGCAACGCGTCGCGTCGAAATTTCCCATGTCACGTCGAGGCCAGCGTCGGTTTCGCGGAGTGAGCGAATGGCAATCGGTTCACCGTGCGCACTCGCTTGCGCTGTGACGGTCGATGAAGAAAGCGTTTCGACACGAGCCTGCTCGTCGACCCACGTAAACGAATGCAGCAATTCGCCAGCGACATCGAGTTCTTCAGGAGCACCAACCAACACCGTTCGGTTGGGAACATCGACATCGAGGGCATAGCGCGGACGACCATCGATACCGATCCCGAGTCCGCGTCGTTGTCCGATCGTCACAAGTTCAACGGCATCGACCGAACCCAGCTGGGTTCCCGTTTCATCAACAAGTCGCGCTGGATGCATTTCGATCCGATTACCAAGGAAGACGCGTCGACCGCCACCTGTATGAGAAATGAAACACACGTCTTGGCTATCGGGCTTACCTGCGGTTCGAAGACCAAGTGCGGACGCTCGTTCTCGAACTTCGTCTTTCGTCATTCCGCCGATCGGCAACATCACTCGTTCGAGTTGTGCAGCAGTCAACATATGCAGCACATAGCTCTGATCTTTTGCGAAGTCTGCACCGCGAGTAAGTCGCGGATTTCCCGAACCAGTCCGAACAATTTGCGCGTGGTGGCCGGTCGCAACCATGTCGAATCCGAGCGCATCGGCTCGCGCCATCAGTCGATCGAATTTGAGATGCCGATTGCATTCGATACACGGGTTGGGGGTGATTCCACGTGCGTGATCGGCCACGTAGGGCTCTACAACATCGTGCTCGAAGTCTTCAGAAAAGTTGAACACCAAGTGATCAATGTCGAGTTGTTGTGCAACACGACGGGCATCGTCCACATCGCTCACCGAACAGCAGCCCGAATCAGATTCGCCGCCCCAAAGTTTCAGCGTGACGCCAACGACATCGTGACCTTGGTCGCGCAACAGCGCTGCAGCAACCGAGGAGTCGACCCCACCAGACATCGCCACCATGACCTGCATCGTCAGATTCCAAACTTTTGGAGTCGTTCGACGGCAGGAGGAATGACTGCAAGCGCTTCGTCGACATCGGCCTGAGTGCTCGACCAGCCCAATGAAAGTCGCAACGAACCGCGGGCAAGATCAGTTTCGACGCCCATCGCCGCCAACACGTGCGAGGACTGAAGCGCTCCACTTGCACATGACGACGCGGCTGAGGCGGATACCTCTCCTCGTTCGAGAAGAAACAGCAACGCTTCGCTCTCAACACCGGGAATGCAGAGATGCGCGATACCGGCGGCCCGATTCGAGCGATCAGATCCAGCGGTTTC
>JALQSZ010000202.1 GCA_023264135.1 Acidimicrobiales bacterium | reverse complement strand
ACTTACCGATGCGCCGGTGATCGACGCGTCGGGTTGCGTGGTCGCACCGGGGTTCGTCGATATTCATACCCATTTGCGCGAGCCCGGTCGTGAAGAAGCCGAGACAATCGAGACCGGTAGTCGCGCCGCCGCACTCGGTGGCTACACCGCAGTGGTAGCGATGCCGAATACTGAACCCACCATCGATTCAGTCGCGGTGGTTCGTCAGGTACTCGACGCGGGCGTTGCTGCCGGACTCTGCGACGTGCGTTCATCAGGTTCGATCACGATCGGTCGCGAAGGCGATGCGCTCTCACCGATGGCAGAACTCGCCGCTGCCGGAGTCCGAATCTTCACCGACGATGGTTGCGGTGTTCAGGACGATCGCCTGATGCGCCGCGCGCTCGAATACGCCTCAGGCCTTCCCGAGTCGGTCGTGCTCGCTCAACACTGTGAAGTCGAGGCATTGAGCCAGGGCGGACACATGCACGAAGGCGAATGGTCAAGTCGCCTCGGAATTCCTGGAATCCCCGCCGAAGCGGAAGAACTCATGGTCTTTCGCGACATTGCCTTGTCGCGACTCACCGGCATGGCCGTGCACTTCCAGCACCTCTCGACCGCCGGTGCGGTTGAACTCGTCCGCGATGCGAAAGCGCGCGGTCTCAACGTGACTGCCGAAGCAACGCCACATCACTTCACGCTGACACACGCGGAAGTCGCGTCGTACGACCCGGTGTTCAAAGTGAACCCACCTTTGCGAAGCGCCGAAGATGTCGCCGCGGTGAAGGCTGGTCTTGCCGACGGCACGATCGATGCGATCGCGACCGATCACGCACCCCATACCGCCGACGTGAAAGAAGCGCCGTTCGATCATGCGCCTTGCGGCATGCTCGGCTTGGAAACGGCGCTCGCCCTCGGAATCACCGAGTTGGTCGAACCGGGTGTGCTCACAATGAACGAGTTCCTCGCCAAAATGTCGTGGAACCCTGCCGCTATCGCTCGAATCGACGACATTCACGGTCGCACGATCGAGCCCGACGCACCCGCACATCTGGTGATCTTCGATCCGGCGCTCGAATGGACCGTCGACCCTGCGGCACTTGCAAGTAAATCCGACAACACGCCCTACGCGGGGCGCGTCGTTCGCGGAAAGGTTCGCTACACGCTCTTGTGCGGTGTTCCAACGGTGTTCGACGGAGAGGCACAACGATGAGCGGTATCGAACAAGCACTTCTTGTACTTGCCGATGGCACGGTGTTTGAAGGCGAGGCTTTTGGTGCCCGACGTGAGAACGGCATCACCTCCGGTGAAGTGGTGTTCAACACCGCGCTCACCGGCTATCAGGAAATCATCACTGATCCTTCCTATGCCGGTCAGCTGATCACGTTCACCTATCCACACATCGGGAACTACGGCGTCACCGCCTATGACGATGAATCGCGTCGGCCGTTCACTCGCGGCATCATCATTCGCGACATGGCGCGTCGGCGAAGCAACTGGCGTGCAGAAGGCGACCTCGAAGCATTCCTGCAAAAGGCCGGCGTTCCCGGAATTGCAGGTATCGATACCCGTCGCCTCACTCGCCACATCCGCGATTTGGGTGCGATGCCGGGTGCATTCGGCACGGCCTCGGAATCTTCGTTGCTCGCAGCGGCAAAGGCCGAACACGGAACCAGTGGAATCGATCTCGTCGGAACGGTGACCTGCGACTCTCCCTACGAATTTGCCTATACCGGCCCTCAAGGTCGCACTCCGAAGCGCGTGGTTGCCTACGACTTCGGTATCAAGACAACGATCCTTCGACATCTTTCGGGCATCGCAACGGTCGAAGTCGTTCCTGCCGGAACGCCGGCTTCGGAAGTTCTGGCTCGCAACCCCGACGGTGTGTTCCTTTCCAACGGCCCTGGTGATCCGGCTGCTGTTGTCGGTGCTCCCCAAATCATCGACGGGTTGCTCGGTGAGGTGCCAGTCTTCGGGATCTGCCTTGGTCATCAGCTATTGGCGACCGCACTCGGAGCGGAAACCTACAAACTGCCGTTCGGACATCACGGCGGAAATCATCCAGTTCGTCGCCTCGATACCGGCACGGTTGAGATCACAAGTCAGAACCACAACTACGCAGTTGACGATGGTTCGCTTAGCCCGAAGGTTGAAGTGACTCATCGCAATCTCAACGACGGCGTTGTCGAAGGACTGCGCTGTCTCGATATCCCTGCGTTCAGCGTGCAGTACCACCCCGAGGCTGGGCCTGGTCCACACGATGCCGCGTACTTGTTCACCATGTTCGATGAACTTATGGATTCCGTGAAGGGAACCAACTGATGCCGCGCCGCAATGACATCGAAACCATTCTTCTGATCGGTTCCGGACCAATCGTGATTGGACAGGCCTGCGAATTCGATTATTCGGGCACCCAAGCCTGCCGCATCCTTCGTCAAGAGGGATACCGGGTCGTGCTCGCCAATTCGAATCCTGCAACGATCATGACCGATCCCGATTTCGCCGATGCGACCTATGTCGAACCTCTCGATGTCGAGGTGCTCACTCGCATTATCGAACGCGAGCGTCCCGATGCACTTCTTCCTACGCTCGGCGGCCAGACCGCGCTCAATCTCGCGATGGCGCTCGAAGAAGCCGGAGTGCTCGCGCAGTACAACGTCGAAATGATTGGCGCCGACGCGGTAGCGATCGCAACCGCCGAGGATCGCGAACTCTTCAAACAGGCGATGGCGGAAATCGGATTGGCCACACCAATTTCCGCAACAGCGCACACACTCGAAGAAGCAATGAACGTTGTTGGTTCGATCGGATTGCCGTGCGTTATCCGTCCCGCGTACATCCTCGGTGGGCGTGGCACCGGCATTGCCTCCACGATGGAAGAGTTCGAAAAGGTCGCCGCCTACGGGCTCGAATCCAGTCCGATTTCGGAAATCCTCATTGAGCAATCAATAGCGGGCTGGAAGGAATACGAACTCGAAGTCATGCGCGATCACGCCGATAACTGCGTGATCATTTGCTCGATCGAAAATGTCGATCCAATGGGCGTGCACACGGGCGACTCCATCACCGTTGCTCCGGCACAGACGCTTTCCGATTACGAATACCAGCTCATGCGCGACGCGGCCTTCGCTGTCATCCGCCGTGTGGGCGTGGAAACCGGCGGATCAAACGTGCAGTTCGCGGTGAACCCCGAGAACGGCGACATGGTCGTCATCGAAATGAACCCGCGTGTGTCGCGTTCGTCCGCATTGGCGTCGAAGGCAACCGGGTTCCCGATCGCCAAGATCGCTGCTCGTCTCGCTGTGGGTTACACGCTCGATGAAATTCCGAACGACATCACGAAGATGACTCCGGCGTCGTTCGAACCGACAATCGACTACGTCGTCACCAAAATTCCTCGCTGGGCATTTGAGAAGTTCCCAGGTACAAGCGGAGTGCTCGGCACACAGATGCAATCGGTGGGAGAGGTCATGGCAAT
>JALQSZ010000201.1 GCA_023264135.1 Acidimicrobiales bacterium | reverse complement strand
TCGTTGAGCGGAACAACGATCGTTGCAGTCGGCACGCACCCAGAAAGGACGTAGTCCCGGGCTTCGGTAAGGCTGATCACCGCAGTCGCGAATCGACGAGGTCGATGAGGAATGCGCGGAACTCGGGGCCAAGATCGTCGCGCTCGATCGCGAGTTCAACGGTGGCGCGGAGATAATCCTGTTTGTTGCCGATATCGAAGCGGCCATGACTGAACACCCAGCCGTAGACATCGTGATCGGCCAGGAGTAGCGCGATCGCGTCCGTGAGTTGAATTTCTCCATGACTGCGAGATTCGAAGGGGCAACGTCAGGCGACGGCTTTTCCACGATTCCTCGAACTCGCACGAGCGAGTCCGAAATAATTTCCGGATCAATTGATCCGTAGTTGGAAATCTCGTTCGACGACACCTCCGACACGGCAACGACGGCTGCGTCTCGTTCGTCGTACACCTTGATCATGTCGGTGAGAACGGTGGACTGTTCATCCATGATGTCGTCGCCAAGCATCACGACAAAGGGATTATCTCCAACATGCTTTCTCGCGATCGAGACTGCATGACCGAGACCCAAAGGTTCGCCTTGACGTACGAAATGAATCTCAGCGAGTTCCGCGATACTGCGAACTTCGGCGAGCGCTTCATCTTTTCCTCGCTCAGCAAGGAATGACTCAAGTTCAACGTTGCGGTCGAAGTGATCTTCAAGGGATCGCTTTCCTCGACCAGAAATAATGAGGATGTCGTCGATGCCGGCACGGACCGCTTCTTCGACCACATATTGAATGGCCGGTTTGTCGACGACGGGCAGCATCTCTTTTGGCTGTGCCTTGGTCGCTGGAAGAAAGCGCGTGCCAAGGCCGGCGGCGGGAATGACAGCTTTGGTGACTCGAGACACGACGACTCCTCGTCCGACCGGGACCTGCGTGGACGTGGGCGACATCGTAGGAGCCACAGGCCCCATGGCCTTGCCCTTCCCCCAAGCTCCGCCTGTAGGGAAGATCGGCGGGCTCGCTATGCTGGCAGTCCCTTAGGGCGAGTGCTAACCGCTGGCCTTGTCCCCCATCTCCCCTCGGTCCCGCCGGAGATCTTCGATGCCCACCTATGACTACCGATGCAAAGACTGTGGCCACGAGTTTGAGGCCCAGCAGGCCTTTACTGACGACGCGCTCACCGAGTGCCCGTCCTGTGGTGGCGCGTTAAAGAAGAAATTCGGCTCGGTGGGGATCGCTTTCAAGGGCAGCGGCTTCTACAAGAACGATGCCCGTGGTTCCTCGGGCTCGTCTGGTTCCTCATCGTCGAGTTCGTCTTCCACCAGCACGTCGGACTCTTCAAGCGCCTCGAGTGCACCTGCAGTAACGAGCAGTTCCGATTCGGGTTCCTCTTCGTCGACACCCAGCGCTTCCTGAGCAAAGGCCACACGGACCTCCCCCGAGGCCACGTCGTTCTTTAACGTCACCGCTTTACCGGCTGACTGACTTGCCTGTGGAGCTGCTTTGCGCCATTCCTCTTCCGCGTGGACTCACACCTCGTTCGTACAACGTTTCGTTCGAACGAGTCGCGGCCGCTGGATGCTCACCGTTGCGCTCGCGTTCGGTGCAATGGGTTGGACGCTTTCTTCGGTGCACGCTGCCGACGCTGCCGCGTCGGCGTGGGGGCAGCGCCGAAGTGTTGTCGTCGCCCGCGCCGACCTTGAACCTGGTCGGGTCATCACCGCCGACGACATCGACGTCGTGGCTCGCCCGATCGCCGTCGTGCCAGACGATGCCGCCGATTCACCACTCGGAAGAACCGTGACCCATTCGATTGCGCGCGGCGAGGTCGTCACCGAACGACGGATGGCAGGGAACGGAAGCTCTGGACCGACCGCGCAACTTGGTGACAGCTCCGTCGCGTTCGCCATTCCATCCGACGCTGCGACTCCCTCGCTCAAGATCGGCGACCACGTCACGCTCTTCGCCCCTTCTGACGTCGTTGCGACGGCAGGGCGTTCGGCCGGACCAGCAACTCGTATTGCCGACTACGCGGTCGTTGTTTCGGTCAGCGAGAAGGCCGTGATGATTGGGGTTCCACTTGGCGATGCGGCATCGGTTGCGAAGGCACTCCTTGCCACAAGTGTTGTCATCGCCCTCACGGAATGACCCTCACCCCGCGGAGTTCGCCTCGCCGGTAGCGTCGCAACGTGCCCGACTCTCAAAACTCTCGGCCAAGGCGACGCGGCGGTCGTCTCCTCGGACTTCTCCTCGCCCTTCTTCTCACCACTGGCATTGTTCACACGTTCACTGGGGGAACAAAGGCCAGCGCGTCGTCAACAGAGCTCGCGGCGTCATCAGACCTCACGCCTGAAGAACAGACCGCAGCGAAGAACCAGATGAGCACGTGGAAAGCGATGGTGCTTGGCGCCGTTGAGGGTGTCACCGAATACTTGCCGATCAGTTCCACCGGCCATCTCGTCGTCACTCAACGCATTCTCGGAATCGGCGATACATCGGCCACAAAAGACGCGGCCGATAGTTACGCAATCGCAATTCAGTTCGGCGCAATTCTCGCGGTGCTGGTTCTCTACCGAAAGCGCATCGAATCGATTATTCGCGGCCTCTTCGGACGCGATACCGACGGACGCAATCTTCTGATATCGCTCGTCATCGCATTCATCCCCGCTGTGGTCATTGGTGTCGTGATCGAGAAACCGATCAAAAGTCATCTGCTCAATGTCGGTCCTGTTGTCGGCGCGTGGATCGTCGGTGGCCTTCTCCTGATTTACCTTGCACCGAAGATCAAAGCGGACCGACCCGGAATGTCAATCACGCATATCGGTCCTAAACAAGCGCTCATCATTGGTTGCGCGCAGGTGCTCGCCATGTGGCCAGGCACGAGTCGAAGCCTTGTGACGATCCTTGCCGCACTCGCTGTCGGCACAACGCTCGCGGCCGCTGTCGAATTCAGCTTTCTTCTTGGTCTGATGACATTGGGCGCCGCCACGTTGTACGAAACCGCGAAGAATGGCTCCACGGTTGTCGATGCCTACGGGTGGTTCAATCCGCTTGTCGGATTGGTGTTCGCATTCATTTTTGCTGCACTCGCAGTGAAGTGGATGGTGGCGTGGCTACAAACGCGCAGCTTGGCCATCTTCGGCTGGGAACGTCTCGCTGTTGCGGCGATCAGTATTGGTTTGCTGATCGCCGGAACGATTTAGTTCGCGTTCTCAGGAACCACCAAGCGAGAGATCAGCAATCACGATCGTTGGGCAACCGGTTCCGCCCGGGAGCCATTCGACGTCGTCGCCAATCGCAACAATGTCGAGCAACATCCGCTGCAAGGTCGACGCAATCGTCACTTCGCGGACCGGTTCGGCAAGTTGTCCATTTCGAACCATGAGCCCTTCGATACCAACCGAAATGTCGCCGCTCACAAGGTTCACTCCGGAGTGAAGACCAGTCATCGACTGCAGATACACGCCCGTATCGATTTCGG
>JALQSZ010000200.1 GCA_023264135.1 Acidimicrobiales bacterium | reverse complement strand
AGTTCCGTTCGCGGGGATGCTGACTGACTGAACTTCCTGCATTTTCATCATGTCGCCTTCCATCTTCACGTCGTGCATTTGTGCCGACCCGGCGACCGATGACGGCACCGAAACGCCAATGAGCTCGTCTTCAGTCGACGACGTGTTCTCGATCGTCATGAACGCGGCACCGTTGCCCTGCGACATCGTGGCGTTCATCGCCCACGGATCCGTGACCTTGATCGAACTCGACTTCGATGAACTCTTGCTGTTTGAACACGCGGCGACGCCAACGCCAAGCAAAAGTGCGAACGCAACAAGTGCGGCGACGCGACGAACGGATGGAGTTGCTGTCATGGGGGGGTCCTTCCTGGTTCCCGCTCAACCCGGTGTGGGTCGATTGGCCAAGGAGTCGCTCGCACGCGCGCAGAAGTTCCCGACAACACAAAGAAGGACCAAGGTCATCTACCGACACCCACTTCGGCATTGACCACAAAGCGAAGGTGGCCCGAGCCGAAGCTCGGGCCACCTTTCAAACTGCGTTGATCAGCAGATGGTTCAGCTGCAACCGCTGGTGGTGCCGCATGACGGGCACGCGTGACAGGAACCAGCACGCTGCATGGTGACGCCGCACTGCATGCACATCGGTGCATCGTGATTGATCGTTGCAACTTCACGCACAACCCGTGTTTGGGTTTCGGTGAGAAGTGTGGTGACCGACTCAATCGACGGCGGATCCACCGGCATCTCGGAACCCTGACGAGTTTCAATTGCATCGTCGACACCAGGAAGGGTCGGCTGCATGCGCTCTGAGGTCGTAAGGATGTTGAGTTCAGCTCGCTCTTGCGGCGACAAGTACTCGATCGCCATGCGGCGGAAGAGGTAGTCCATGAGCGAGTTGGCGATACGGATATCGGGATCGTCGGTCATGCCGGCCGGTTCGAACCGCATGCCGGTGAACGCTTCGATGAAGGAGCGCAACGGCACGCCGTACTGAAGACCATGCGAAACCGAAATGGCGAAGGCGTCCATGATGCCGGCGAGCGTCGAACCCTGCTTCGACACACGAACGAAGATTTCACCAGGACGACCGTCTTCGTATTCACCAACGGTGACGAAGCCCTTGCAGTCGGCAACGCGGAACTCGAAGGTGCGCGACACGCGGGTGCGAGGAAGCTTCTGACGGATCGGCTGATAGACGATCTTTTCGACGACACGCTCGATCACTTCCGTTGCACCAGCGACCGGATCGATTTCGTCTTCGTCCTTCTTCGATGCCGAAAGCGGCTGCGCAACCTTGCAATTGTCGCGGTAGATCGCAACGGCCTTGATGCCGAGCTGCCACGCTTCGATGTGAAGCTTCTCGACGTCTTCCACCGACACGTCTTCGGGCATGTTGACGGTCTTGGAAATGGCGCCAGAGATGAACGGCTGCACCGCACCCATCATGCGGATGTGACCGCTGTAGTGGATGGTGTTGTCGCCCATCGAGCAAGCAAACACGGGCACATGCTCGGCCTTGATGTGTGGCGCACCGAGGATCGACATGTTCTCGTTGATGTAGGCAACGATCTCGTCGATCTGCGCATCGGTGTAGCCAAGCTTGACCAGCGCACGAGGAATCGTCTGGTTGACGATCGACATCGTGCCGCCGCCAACAAGCTTCTTCATCTTGACCAGACCGAGGTCGGGCTCAACACCGGTGGTGTCGCAGTCCATCATGAGGCCGATCGTGCCGGTCGGGGCGAGCACTGAAGCCTGCGAGTTACGCACACCGGCAACGGCGGCGAGTTCGCATGCATCGTCCCATGACTGCTGTGCAGCCGAAAGCAATGCGGGAGGAACGAGTTCCTCGTCGATGGTTGCAGCAGCGGAACGATGCTGACCAAGAACACGAAGCATGTGCTCGGCGTTTTCGGCGTAGCCAGCGAACGGACCCATGCGTGACGCGGTGCGAGCCGAAGTGGCATACGCGTGACCGGTCATGAGTGAGGTGATTGCGGCGGCGAGCGCACGGCCTTCATCGGAGTCGTACGGAAGACCGAGGGCCATCAGCAGTGCGCCGAGGTTGGCGTAGCCGAGACCGAGCTGACGGAACTTGCGAGAGTTGTCGCCGATCGGAACGGTCGGGTAATCGGCATTGCCGACGAGGATTTCCTGCGCCGTGAACATGATCTCGATCGTGTGCTTGTAGGCATCGATGTCGAACACGCCGTCTTCGCCGAGGTAACGAAGAAGGTTGATGCTGGCGAGGTTGCAAGCGGAATTGTCGATGTGCATGTATTCCGAGCACGGGTTCGAACCATTGATACGACCGGTGTTGCAGGCGGTGTGCCAGTGGTTGATCGTGGTATCGAACTGCATGCCGGGATCGGCGCATTCCCAGGTGGCCTGCGAGATCTGACGCATGAGATCGCGAGCGCGGATGGTCTTGACGATTTCGCCGCCGTGCACCGCACGAAGGTGCCAATCGGCGTCGTCGACAACAGCCTGCATGAACTCGTCGGTCACGCGAACGGAGTTGTTGGCGTTCTGGTACTGGATCGAGGTGATGTCGGCGCCATCGAGATCCATGTCGAAGCCGGCGTCGCGAAGAGCACGAGCCTTCTTCTCTTCACGCGACTTGCACCAGATGAATTCTTCGATGTCGGGATGGTCGACGTTGAGGATGACCATCTTTGCGGCGCGACGTGTCTTGCCACCGGACTTGATGGTGCCGGCCGATGCATCGGCGCCACGCATAAAGCTCACCGGACCAGAAGCGGTGCCACCGCCCTTGAGAAGTTCCTTCGAGGAACGAATGCGGGACAGGTTGATACCGGCGCCCGAACCACCCTTGAAGATCATGCCTTCCTCGCGGTACCAGTTCAGGATCGAGTCCATCGTGTCGTCGACCGCAAGAATAAAACAAGCTGACGCTTGTTGTTTCACGCCCTTGACGCCGATGTTGAACCAGACCGGTGAGTTGAAGGCGGCGCGCTGGGTGACGATGAGGTACTTCACCTCGTCGCGGAAGGCCTCGGCCTCGGCGTCGTCGGTGAAGTAGCCGTCACGGATGCCCCAGTCGGTGATGGTGTCGGCGACTCGGTCGGCAACCTGCTTCAGCGACCACTCCCGCTCGGGCGTCCCGGGGGTGCCGCGGAAGTACTTCTGGGTCACGATGTTGGTGGCGTTGAGCGACCAGTCGAGGGGGAACTCGACGCCGAGCTGCTCGAAGGCGACCGAGCCGTCCTTCCAGTTCGTGATGCGGGCGTCGCGCCGCTCCCACTCCACGAGGTCGTAGGGGTGCACGTCGGCGGTCGTGAAGTGGCGGGTGATGCCGATGCCTGCTCGTTCGGGCGCCAGGGCCATGACGTGTCCTCCGTTGGTCGGGACGGTTGGGTCTGCTTCGTGTCTGTCGTCGTTGAGGGAGCCCGTTGCCACCGTAGGCAGCACTGGCCGCTACCACTACATGTTGTGGTTGAGCGTCCCCCCGCTCCCTCGTGCCACAAGATGCGG
>JALQSZ010000001.1 GCA_023264135.1 Acidimicrobiales bacterium | reverse complement strand
GACAACGCGAACAACGCAATCGCTTCCCATCGCTCGAAACGCGCGCGAGTGCTCTTGCATCTCGCCCATGTTGGCTGATCAGGAGGCGCGTGTGCGAGGTGCCGGCACCGTAACGACGGGAGCCGGCGGCGTGGTCACCACGGGCGCTGCAGTCGTTGGTGGCGTAGTGACAGGTGCGGAAGGTGCGGCAGGGGCGGCAACTGCCGCCGTTGCCGGTGCGGCAGCCGATGGTGCTGCCGCCGAAGACGAGCCACTCGATGCCGGAGCGAACCCCGCTGACGAACCCGACGAAGTCGAACCCGAAGCCTTGGCACCGCCACTCGTTGTAGCCGGTGACGCGGCGGCAGGCGGCGCGCCAGCAGCCGGAACTGCAGCGGGGTCAGTTGCTGCGGAAGCCGCGGCCGGATCGGTTGTGCCGGCAACTCCCGATGCTCCGGTGACATTGAGTTCCACAGTTGCTGGCGTCGACGAACCGCTCTGCTGACCACTCAGCGCGAGCGCAGCAACGATTGCGGTGGTTGCCGCCAGGCTCAGACCTGCGGTCAAGGCTCGTGATGCGGGAGCGGTTGTTCCCTTTTTCTTCGCGTTCGCCTTGGCCGAGGTTTTCGAGGGTTCTGGAGTCGATGCAGCAGCGCGTGCCGCAGCGGGAATGCGATCAGTCATCGTCTTCAACCTCGTGATCGTCATCCTCGTGATGCCGCTCTCGTGAAGTCGTTGGAGGCGTCGTGGTTCGAGTGGTCGTTGGCGTTGTCACGAGTTGCGTCGATGGTGTCGACGGAATGGTTGGAGATGAGGATGATCCTGCTGACGGATTTGATGGCGTCGTCACCGGACTTGATGCGGTTGCACCAGAGAAACTTGATGCGCCGAGCGAGGCCGATCCGTTGGATGGCGCGCCCGGAACTGCGACTGATCCAGTTGCAGTTGCGTTCTGCGACTGACCACTAGCTCCGGTGCTCGCGGGTGCCGATGGATCGGCAGGATCTGCGCCGGCGACAACTCCTGTGGCCGAGGCCGCGGTTGCAGCACGGGTCGCGTTCGGCGTCGCGAGTTGGGCCACGTTGGCGGCGCTGAGCTTGCCCACCGGTTTGGCTGCACCCACGTTGAGAATGCCAACGTTCGCGGCCACTGCCCCACTGGCTGCGGTCACAAAGATCGCAGTCGCTCCAGCGAAGGTAAGTGCGAGATGCCTATTCATGAGGACGACGGTAGAGAACCGCAACCCAACCACACCCTCGCGAATGGTTAAGAACTGGCAAAGTCGCGCCGCCAAAGGTCCCGAATCCAGCAGCCAGCGCTCCTGCAGTCCCCTGAGGGAGGCGCAGGCGTGCCACCCTTAGGGCGTGAACGTGCTGCTGGTAGAGGATGACGATGCCATCGCCGAGCCCTTGGTGAAGGGTCTCGAGCGACAGGGATATTCCGTCCATCGGGAGTCAACTGGTCTCGGCGGGGTTGACGCGTTCCGATCCTCGCTCCCGGTCGACATCATCCTTCTTGACCTTGGTCTTCCCGATATCGATGGCTACGAAGTGTGCCGTCGCGTTCGTTCCGATTCACTAGTGCCGATCATCATCCTCACTGCTCGGGGCGACGAGATCGATCGCGTACTTGGTCTTGAACTTGGTGCCGACGATTACATGGTGAAACCGTTCGGCTTTCGCGAACTCATCGCGCGCATTAATGCCGTCACTCGCAGAAGTCAGTCGGCGGGTTCACCAACCGAAGACGTCACAAAGCTCACCGGCGGCGTGGTGATCGACAACCGAACCCGACGCGTCACCGTCGACGGCGAAGAGATCTCGCTCACCCGCAAAGAATTTGATCTTCTCGCGCTTCTCGCTAGCGACCCTGGCGCAACCCAAACCCGCGAAACAATTCTTGAACAGGTGTGGGACGCCCATTGGTACGGGCCAACCAAGACACTTGATGTGCACATTGCGTCGCTGCGAAAGAAACTCGGAGACCCAACAATTATCGAAACAGTGCGCGGTGTCGGCTTCCGCTTGCGATCTTCCACTGAGAGCGACACCAACTCGTGACACGGCGCCTCCTCGCCACCTATCTCCTTCTCACGCTTGTTGTGCTGATCGCCCTCGAGTTGCCACTCGCGCTCGGTTATCGCGATCACCAGATGGATCAATTGAAATCAGGAATCGAACGCGATGCGTTCGTTCTTTCTTCCTACGTCTCTGACTCGCTTTCCGGTGGCACACCTATTGATCTCGCGACGGTGGCAACGAATTACACCGCCGCCACCGATGGTCGTGTCGTGATCGTCGCCGCGAATGGCGATGTGCTTGCTGATAGCGAGCCGGCCATCGCCGGTCAACGAAACTTCCTTTCTCGACCCGAAATAGCCGACGCCCTGAACCGACAGATTGCAACCGGTACTCGCTACTCGACAACGCTCGGAACGGGCCTGCTGTATGTCGCTGTTCCGATTTCTGTTGGCGACAAAGTGCTTGGCGCCATTCGCGTGAGCTATTCCACCGATCAAGTCGATGCGAAAGTTCGGCGCTATTGGCTGCTCCTGCTCGGCGCGGGTCTCATCACACTCGTTCTTGCTGCGGCCCTCGGAATCCTCTTGGCTCGTTGGGTCACGCGACCGATTGCCGACCTCCGTGATGCAGCAACGCGCATCGGCGACGGCGAACTTTCAGCGCGCGCCGACATCGATCGCGGCCCACCTGAAATCAAAGATCTCGCGGCGGCGTTCAACTCGACGGCGGTTCGCCTCGAGGAACTCGTAACTGCACAAGAGCAATTCGTTGCCGACGCATCGCACCAATTGCGCACTCCCCTCACTGCTCTTCGACTCCGCCTCGAAATGCTTGAGCTCGACGCCGACGATGCTGCGCGCGACGACATCGAAGGTGCGCGCAACGAAGTGCAACGGATGTCCCGAATGGTCGACGGGCTGCTCGCTCTCGCACGAGCAGAGCGCACACAGGGAACACGGCCAGGACGCCTCGAACTCAACGGGGCGTTAGTTGAACGAGCAGCGGCTTGGCAGCCATTAGCCACTGAGCGAAATGTTCGTATCGTGGCCGAGGACACCGATCTCAAAGCCCGATGCACCGCCGACATGCTGAGTCAAGTACTCGACAACTTGATCGCGAACGCTCTCGAGGTTTCACCCGAGGGCGCAACGCTCACGCTTCGCGCCGCGACGGAGGATTCTCGTTCAGGTTCGATCGTGGCGGTCCACGTGATCGACGAAGGTCCGGGCATGAGCGACGAGCAGCGAGAACGTGCATTCGATCGGTTCTGGAGAGCTACAAATGAGCGCGGCGAACTAGGCGGCACTGGCCTCGGACTGGCGATTGTGCAGAAGTTGGTGGAATCGGAAGGCGGCAGGGCCGAACTCCGTGCCGCACCGTCCGGCGGCCTTGACGCCGTCCTCCTGCTCGGCAACTGAACGCTCACTGACCGGAGCGATGGCGCTTCGGAGGCATCGACGTGCGAGCATGGGGAAACGATCTCGCATCTCCCCGGAGGGATTCTCATGATCAACACCATCGTCGTTCCCCTTGACGGCTCCGATCTTTCCCACGCGGCGCTTCCCATTGCCAACGAACTCGCCGCTGCGCTTGATTCATCAATCGTGCTTCTTGCCTCGGGCTGGGGAAGCACCGTGGAAGAACTTCAGAACTACCTCAAGGACAAGGGAACGGAACTTTCCGTACCTTTCGACACGTCGGTTGTTCCCGACACGTTTCCGGCCACTGCGATCGCAGCAGAAGTAAAGAACACCGAAGACGCAATCGTGATGGCAACGCACGGACGCACCGGCTTCGGCAAAGCGCTCCTTGGATCGGTCTCCGAAGATGTGCTCAAGCGATCTGATCACCCGGTACTCCTCGTTGGACCGGGAGCAAAATCGTTTACGTCATTTGCAAACAACACGATGGTCGTCACTACTGACGGCTCCCCGATCTCGGCGATGATCCTTCCGCGCGCAGCTCGGTGGGCAAAAGCGCTTTCAATGAACATTGTCGTCCTTTCTGCAACTGCCGCGGGCGGATCACCATTGGGTGGCACTGATCCCGATGCTCTCGCCAACGCTGTCGAATCTGCGGTCGCGTTTTTCACGCGAGAAGGAATTGATGTTCGCTCCGAAACAGTTATTGGAGCAGATGCTGCCGACGCGGTTTCGACTTGGGCGAATGACAACAACGCTGCACTGGTGGCGATGACAACACATGGTCGTGGCGGTCTTGCCCGCACGGCGCTCGGGAGCACAACAATGCGCACCGTGCACAACTGCCATTGCCCCGTGCTCGTGCAGAAGCCGGTTGGTTGAACTCCTCATGAACGAAACAGATCTCGCTCTCGCAACTCTTCATCCCGACCGCCATCTCGGATTTCAAGGTTCGTTTAATTTCCGCGATCTCGGGGGTTACGCGACCACTGACGGTCGCACGGTGAAGTGGCGAACGCTCTTCCGCGCCGACGCCGTCCATCGACTTCCTGACGAAGAGCTCGACCAACTTGCTGACTTCGGACTGCGCACGGTGATCGACCTCCGCACGAGCGCAGAGGTCGACGAAGGACACCTTCACGATCCGAGTCGTGGCATCACGCACGTTCACCTCGATGTGCTCGGCGAGGTCTGGAAGCCACGGGATCTTGACGAAAATGCCGATGCCGGCGAAGTACTCGGAGATCTCTACGTGCAGATGCTCGACATCGGTGCACTTGCACTTTCCGAAGCATTTCGCACTCTGGCGAACGCCGAGAACCTCCCCGCGGTCTTTCATTGCGCAGCAGGCAAAGACCGCACTGGCGTGCTCGCAGCAATGGTGCTTTCCACAATCGGTGTCGCTGATCACGTGATCATCGCCGACTACGCAATTTCTGGTTCAAATATGGATCAGCTGATTGAACGTCTGAAGCGCGACCGACCCGAAGCGCTCACGTCGATGAACGATCAGCCTTCGGCGTATCTCGCTGCACCACCAGAAGCGATGGCGCGTTTGCTCACCCACGTCAATGGCGAATACGGGTCAATGACCGGCTACGTAAAAAGCATCGGTGTCGATTCTGATTCGATCGACGCGCTCGCCGAAAGCCTGCTCGACTAACCGATTGTGAACCAGCGTCGTTAGCGACGCTTACGGCTCACAACCAAAACAGCAATTAGCGCTGCAACTGCAGCGACGATTGCAATTGCCAATTTCGAACGACCACCGTCGGTCGATTGCACCACTGGCGAATTGTTCCAGTCGGCGAGATCCGAAGGCGCGCGTGGCGCGGTGTCGATGAAGATTTCCTCACCCGCAGTATCGACAATCACTTCGTCGAGTTCAGCGCGCACTTCAACGAGTGCGTCTCGCGTGGACACGATGACATCGTCACCCGCAGGTGTGATGGAGATATCGGCATCGGCGGTGTGGACGATGGTGTCGCCACCGGGTGTCACTTCGATATCGACTCCATCGGGAAGCACCGCAACCTCGGGCACTGCGTCGAGGAAGGCATCGACCGGAGCGGGGCGATCGGCCGCAGGGGTGGGCCGATTCCGGGTCTTCTGCGGGTCATAGGCCATTGGTTCCTCCAGAGGTTTCGATGGGCGCCGATTCCACCGGAGCGGAAACGGGCACACCAGACCGTGTCATCTCGGGGACCACCGCATCAAGCAGATTGTCGAATTCCTGAGCGGCGTCGCTCGCTCCTTGCCGCGTACCCAAACCGTGGATGGGCAATGACTGCGCAGAGGCTTCCGCAACCGCAGCACGCATATGCACCGGAGCAAAGACCTGATCGCCGTATTGCTCGAGCAACATCGTGTGCCAGTAATGCGCGTCGCGAGTTCGGCCGAGACGGTTCACGGCAATACCAGCAACTTCTGGTCGGCCTCCACGCCGCGCGGCAATACGAGAAATGGTGAGTTGCACATTGGCAACGCCATCGGATGCCCAAGCTCCTGGTTCGGTGACGATGAGCGCGCGATCAGCGGCGAAGAGTCCGTTGATGGTGAGAAGGCCGAGCGATGGCGGACAATCGATTACGACAAGGTCGTAGTCGTTTCCCTCGAGCGCAAGTTGCAGACGGTCCTGTGCGCCAACCGGATCGTTCGCGAGTTGTGGCTCACGAGACGAAAGCGCCGGCGTGCTGGCGAGGACATCGGGTGCGATGCCACCGTCGAGCTCCCACGCTGTGGAAACCGCGAGCGAACGCGCCGAACCAGGCCGATCGGTTTCCAACGCCGCGTCGACGGTGGTCGCTGGCTCCCAAATACCAAGACCCGCAGTGGCATTGGCCTGCGGGTCGAGGTCGACGACAAGCACCTTTTTGCCTCGGTGGGCAGCAGCAGAAGCGAGGCCGAGGGTGACCGTGGTCTTGCCCACTCCGCCCTTTTGGTTCACGACAGCGACGATTGGCATGGCCTAACGCTACGCGGCAATGCCTTGAAATCGGGCGATACCGCCAGCAAAAAGGCTGTCTGCGACGGAATAACAACGAGCGATTCGGTGCTGAGAGGGTGCATGACCATCACCGAAGGCCAACCCGTACCTGAGTTCTCGCTTCCCGATCAGGACGGCACCACCGTCACCTCGGCCCAGCTGCGTGGAGGTTGGGCCGTCGTGTACTTCTACCCAAAGGACGACACGCCTGGATGTACGGCCGAATCGTGTTCCTTCCGTGACAACTTTGAAGCATTCACCGACGCCGGTGCGAGGGTGATTGGTATCAGTTCCGATTCCGTGGAATCACATAAGGCCTTCGCCCAGAAACACAATTTGCCGTTCACGTTGCTGGCCGACACGAACAGCGCCGTGCGCAAGCAGTTCGGCGTCAGCAAAACACTCGGGCTCCTGCCCGGACGCGTCACCTACGTGATTGACCCCGACGGAATTGTGCGCAAGGTGTTTTCTTCGCAGTTCAAGCCGAAGAAACACATCGACGAAGCGTTGGCGGTCATCACCAACTCCTGAGTACTCGAACTCCTTTGGAACGTCGAGTCATTCGTCGTTGCTGTGCGCTGCCGTGTAGCGAGTGGGGTCGTCCACCGCCGCGTCGGCAAAGCCTCGGGCCCGCAACAGACACGCGTCGCAATGACCACATGCGCCACCGTCGACTGCTGGGTCGTAACACGACATGGTGACGCCATAGTCGACACCGAGTTCCAACCCTCGCTGAATGATCTGCGCTTTGGTGAGATCGAGAAGCGGCGTGCGAATTCGTAAGCGTCTGCCTTCGACCCCCTCACGGGTCGCAAGGTTCGCCATGGTTTCAAACGCTTCGATGAACTCCGGCCGACAATCGGGGTAACCGGAGTAATCCACGGCGTTCACTCCGATGAAGACGTCGTGCGCACCGCGAGTTTCGGCAACAGCGGTTGCGAAACTCAGAAAAATCGTGTTGCGCGCGGGAACGTAGGTAACAGGAACGGAATCTGCGGAGAGCTCGTCGACCGACTCGTGTTTCGGCACGTCGATCGATGCGTCGACCAACGCTGATCCACCGAATGCGGCGAGATCGATGTCAGCGATGAGGTGTTCAACTCCAGCAGCGTTGGCGATCGCTGCAGCGCATTCGAGTTCGTTCGTATGACGTTGTCCGTAGCGGAAGCTCAGTGCAATTGGAGTGAAGCCTTCGTCTTTCGCGATCGCAAGACAGGTTGTGGAATCGAGTCCTCCCGAAAGAAGAACGATCGCAATCGGTTTCGTCACAGAACGCCATCCCAGACGCGTCGCTCTGCAGCCATTGGGTCAGACAGCAGTTCACGTTCAACGTCAAACCGTTGAGCCGTTCGGGTGTCGGCATTCCACGCGGGCCAGCCGGGATCGCCGGTTCGAGCAAACGAGAGCCATGCGTCTTGCATCGCTCCCGAAAGTTCGCGCAACTCATCGCCAACGGGACCACCGAGGAAGAGTTCGGCACCTGCTGCATTCAAGACACCAAAGACAAACGGGATTTCAAGTGCGTGGCAAGATTTGATCACTCCACCAAAGGCGGGCGTTGCCCACGTGAACAAGTACTGCCAGGTCTTTGCGCTTGCAGCCTGGCGAGCCTCAATCAATCGAATCGCAGGAATGCGGAACGTTGCATCGGTCAGCACTGCATTCCAAAGATCGTCTGGCGATGCATCAGGCCGATCAGCGGCGTAGGCGTCGCGAACCGGGTGGCCTGTACCAAAGATGCGTTCAAGGCGTTCGAGCAACTTGGGATCATCAAGACCACCCGGGCTCATGAGCGCAAAAAGATTCCATTCGTCGAGATTTGTTCCCGTCATGAACGGAACATCAACAGCGTCGCCATCAGCCACAGCAACGAGCGGATTCTTCGGCAGGAACTCGCCATCGACAACAGGTTGGAACGCCATCGCGAGCGCAATACCGGTTGGCCCACCAAGTCCCGATGGATCGTCGTACAACTTCGCCTCGACTTTTGTCGCGGCTTTCGCAATGTCGTCGGCCGATGCATTCAACAATCCATCAAGATCGCTCACTCCGAGCTTCTCCATGAACTGTTCTGTCATCGCTGCACCCATCGCCGGGGTGAAGGTGTTGTGCGCAGCTCCGCTTTGGGCAATTGCTTTATGAAAGAGACCTCGCGCCGCGGGAAGTGAAAGCAATGTGGAAACGCTCATTGCGCCAGCTGACTCGCCGAAGATCGTCACGTTCGTTGGATCACCGCCGAAAGCGGCGATGTTGTCGCGCACCCATACAAGCGCGGCGGCTTGATCGAGCAAACCGTTCACGCCACTTGATCGATAACGGTCGTCGAGGTCTCCGAGCCAAAGAAATCCGAGTGCACCGAGTCGATAGTTCAACGTCACCACAACGACATCGCCTCGCTGTGCAAGCGATGTGCCGTCATACCAAGGCGTCGACGACGAACCATTGATAAATCCGCCGCCATGGATCCACACCATGACCGGCCGCGCCGCAGAGTCACACGCGGGTGTGTACACATTGAGGAACAGGCAATCCTCGCTCGAACCATCGACCGCGTCACCAAGAAACGCGGTGACGCCACCAGATTCTTGGACCGACATCGACCCGAAAGTGGTCGCGTCGCGAACGCCTTCCCAAGATTCCGGAGGAGCGGGAGCAAGGAACCGACGCTCGCCAATTGGAGCAGCCGCATATGGGATGCCACGAAACTTGAAAATGCCATCCTGCTCAAGACCCTGAACATCGCCTTGTGCAGTTGTGATCACGGTGGATCCCATGCGAACTCCCCTCGCCGAACGGTCGGCGACACGCTACCGGCGTTCGGCGGCCCCAGTTCGGTCGCTTGATGAGGGAATCGGCGACGCTCGCCCCTAGCGTTCGGACCGTGAAGAACTGCCGACGCGCGCTCCGATGGCTTGTGCCCCTCGCCGCGCTAACTGCCCTTGTGGCGATTGTGCGATCTCGGCGAAGCACCAAACCCCAGACTGGTCCCGTACAAAACGGGCAACGAGCTGCCAGAAATGTGCGCCTCGCGGTGCTCGGTGCGAAAACCGGCGGCGCCTACGCGCGCCATCGCGCTCGTCGAGTTTTTGCCGATGCTGGGAAACGCCGCGAACTCGACATGGCTTTCGAGTTGCAAACAACGCAACAGGTCACCGAAGCGCTCGGGCAGATGAAGGGCGCGTTGATGAAGGTCGGCCAAATGGCGAGCTATCTCGATCAGGGTCTTCCCGAGCACGTGCGCGGCGCTCTTGCCGATCTTCAACAGAACGCTCCCCCGATGAGCGCAGAGCTCGCGGCACAAGTCATTCGCGAAGAACTCGGCAAACACCCCAACGAACTTTTTGCGACCTGGGATCCGACACCGATTGCGTCTGCATCAATTGGCCAGGTCCATCGCGCCCTCACACACGATGGCGAGGCAATCGCCGTCAAAGTGCAGTATCCCGGTGTTGCCGAGGCAGTTGCATCCGATCTCGATAACGCGGGATTCATTTTTGCTGGTCTCGGCGTGCTCTTTCCTGGCCTTGATCACAAGGCACTGGTTGCCGAATTGCGCGAGCGATTAGTTGAAGAACTCGATTACGAAATAGAAGCAGCAAACCAACGCGCGTTCGCCAACTACTACGACGGACATCCCACGATTCACATTCCCCACGTGCTTGATGCGTATTCGAGTCGACGAGTTCTTACGACCGAATTATCGGATGGCGTTCACTGGGATGAACTTCTGACGTGGAGTCAGGCGGAAAAGGATCTCGCTGCCGAAACGCTCTACCGCTTTGCCTTCGGAAGTTTGTATCGACTCGCCGCGTTCAATGGCGATCCGCATCCCGGAAATTACTTGTTCCACCCTGGTGGCCGCGTCACCTTCCTCGACTTCGGTCTCGTGAAGTACTTCACCGCTGCCGAACTCGATGAGTTCGGCGAAATGATCCAACACATGGTGATCGAACACGACGCCCCTGCGTTTCGCGCAACCGTCGAACGTTTGGGGCTCCTCCCTGCGGGCCTCGACGTCACCGATGCCGACGTCATCGATTACCTCGGACACTTCTACGAGTTCGTGGCCGTTGAAGGCGACTTCACCATCACCCCCGAATACGCCTCCGAAACCGTGCGCCGCTTCTTCGACACGAGCGGCCCCTACGCCGTCATGCAGAAGGCCGCCAACCTTCCTGGAAGTTTCGTGATCATCCAACGCATCAGCCTCGGCCTCTACGCGATTCTCGGTGAACTCAATGCGACCGGAGATTGGCGCAAGATCGCCGAGGAGTTATGGCCATTTGTCGACGGGCCTCCGTCGACCCCAATGGCCCACCAGATCGAAGAATGGCGTCGCCTTCGCCACCCCGATGCCAAGGGTGCGATGCTGTCCCGGTGACTGACGCCAACAACGCATCTCTCTCCAGCGCTCACGACCGCTGGGTCGACCGGGATGCCGCCGTCGTTTGGCATGGCTTCACCCAAATGTCGACCTATGCCGAGAACCGACCGATCATCGTGGAATCGGGCGAAGGCCGTGAGCTCATCGATGTCGACGGCACGCACTATCTCGATGCAATCTCGTCGCTGTGGGTGACAACCCTTGGTCACCGCGTTCCCGAACTCGATGCTGCGGCCCGTGAGCAACTTGATCGCGTTGCCCATTCCACGATGCTGGGGAACGGAAACCGCATCACGATCGAACTCGCTGAAGCACTCGCGCCTCGCGTTCCGGTAAGTGAACCGCATTTCCTCTTTGCTTCAGATGGCGCTGCCGCGGTGGAACAATCGATCAAGATCGCGTTCCAGTACTGGACCAATCAAGGCATCACGAATCGCACCCGGTACCTCGCCCTTGGCGGCGCGTATCACGGCGACACCATCGGCGCGATCTCGATCGGCGCCGGCGGTTTTGGCACCGACATGTTTGATCCACTTCGCTTCGACGTGTTGCGCGCGCCGGGTTACGACGATCCAGGTTGGGCCGATACCGCAGTCGCAATGATTCGCGCCCACGCTCACGAACTTGCTGCGGTGATGATTGAACCGTTAGTTCAGGGCGCGGTCGGGATGTGGATCACTGATCCCGAATCAGTCGAACGCGTTGCCGACGCGTGTCGTGAACACGATGTTCTGCTGATCGCCGACGAGGTTGCAACCGGATTCGGACGCACGGGAACATTGTTCGCTTCAGAACAATGTCGGATTCGCCCCGACATCATGTGTATCGGCAAGGGCATCACCGGTGGCTACCTAGCCATGGCAGCAACAATTGCGTCTCGTCGCGTCTACGACGCCTTTCTTGGTCCTGATCTCAGCGAGATGACGCTCTATCACGGACATTCCTTTTCAGGTAACGCTCTCGCTGCTGCGGTTGCGCTTCGCCACCTCCAGCTCTTCGACGAACTCGAGGTCCTCATCAACGTGCGTGAGCGCGCTGCGCAACTCCGTTCACGACTTGAACAACTTTCGAACGGAAACCACGCCATCAAGGAGATCCGCCAGCGCGGGCTCATGGTCGGCGTGGAACTCACACCACCGCAGGACAATCTGCGCTGGGGCCGCCGAGTCTGCGCCGCAGCAGTCAACCGCGGCGTGTTGCTGCGTCCACTCGGGGATGTCGTCGTACTGATGCCAATCCTCACCACGACTGCAGAGGAAATCGATCGAATTGTTGATGTCCTCCAGGCATCGATCAATGAGGTGTGCGCTCGGTGACCGATCGCCATTCCGCCGTTTGGTCAGAGTGGTTCGCTTCCCAAGAGACCGAGATTCGAGAGAGCGGCCGTTGGCGCGCGCCGCGATCATTCGACGCGCATGGCCCAGTTGGAACACTCGAAGGCCGCACCGTCGTTTCCTTCGCGTCGAACGATTATCTCGGCCTCACAGCGCATCCAATCGTGAAAACTGCGGCCGCCGAGGCTGCACAACGCTGGGGAGCCGGCTCGGGGGCTTCACGGCTCGTTGTGGGTTCGCGTCCAATTCACCACGATCTTGAAGAGGCGATTGCCCGCTGGCGCGGAACCGAAGCCGCCGTGCTTTTCCCGACTGGCTTCGCCGCAAATCTTGGGTTGCTCGCAACTCTCGGAGCCCCCGGTGTTGTGCTCCATTCCGATGAACTCAATCACGCGTCGATCATTGATGGCTGCCGTATGGCGCGAGCGAACGGCGCAGAGATTCGCACCTACCGACATCTCGATCTCGAAGAACTCGCAGAGCACCTTGAAGCAAACACCACTGCTCGACACGTTGTCGTGACCGACACGGTGTTCTCCATGGACGGCGATGTCGCCCCAATCGACGATCTCGCCAAACTTTGCGCTCGCCACGACGCACTCCTTGTTGTCGACGAAGCGCACGCCGTACTTGAGCCGGCACCGACTCCCACCGTTCACGGAGCAACAGTCGTTCAGATTGGAACGCTGTCGAAAACCCTCGGCGCACTCGGTGGATTCGTTGCCGGCCCGCGGGTTCTTATCGACCTGCTCGTGAATCGGGCTCGCACCTACATCTTCACCACCGCACCGAGCCCTGCCGACGCTGCTGCCGCGCTCGCAGCGATCGAAGTTCTTCAATCAGACGAAGGCGCGACACTGAAAGAACGTCTTCGCCGCCACATCGATCGCGTGATGCCCAACCATCCGTCTCCGATCATTCCCGTCATCCTCGGTGATGAAGCTGCTGCCCTAGCCGCCTCGCAACAACTCCTTGAACGAGGGCTCCTCGTTCCGGCGATCCGACCACCCACTGTCGCCGTTGGTTCAAGCCGCCTCCGCATCGCGCTCTCCGCGGCCCATACTGATGAGCAGATCACGACACTCATTGATGCTCTACGCGCACTGGAAACGGACGGTGGACAATGACGTTTGACGGATTACGACCTCAACAACTCATCGTTGTCGTCGGCACAGGTACCGAAGTTGGAAAGACCTACGTTTCCTCGCGCCTTCTACGCGACCTTCGAGCAAGCGGTCTCGATGTCGCTGCGCGCAAACCGGTGCAATCGTTCGACCCCGATGATCCCTACACCGATGCGCATCTCCTGGCCGACGCATCAGGAGAATCTCCAACCGATGTGTGTCCCCGACATCGTTGGTACCCACTTCCGATGGCACCACCGATGGCCGCAGATGCACTCGCGCGACCACAGTTTTCTCTCGAGGACCTCGCGTCGGAGATTCAGTGGCCACTTCCTGCCCCCAACGTTGCGTTCGTCGAAACTGTTGGTGGCGTTCGATCACCAATGGCAAGCAACGGCGACGCAATCAGTCTGATCGAACTTCTCCAACCGGACATCGTGCTGCTCGTCGCCGATGCTGGCCTCGGAACCATTAACGACGTAACGCTCTGCCTTGAAGCAATCAACAGTGGGGCCCACGTCGCAACACCTGTCGTTGTTCTCAATCGTTTCGATCCCTCCGACGACATTCACCGTCGCAACCGTGATTGGCTCACCAGCCATCTCGATGTCGACGTTCTTTCCAGCGTTCCAACGGTTCTCGCCAAGATCTCCCCTCGTTAACAACGCCCTCTCAACTCTTGTAGGAGAGATTCCGCTCCCGATCGGGCCTCATTGAGCCTTCGCCATTACGGTCTTTCATCAACGGGGAGAGCGGGAACGACGGAAGGAGGCGGAGCGATGATGAAAGCGGCAGAACGTCCGTCGGCAGAAGACTCAAAGCTCACGCTGACTGAAGTCGCGGAACTCCTCGGCGTTCATTACATGACCGCCTACAAATACGTGCGAACCGGAAAGTTGCCGGCAACAAAAGTTGGTGGCGGTTGGCTCATCGATCGCAACGACCTCGACGCGCTTGGCGCAACACCTGAACCCCGCAGGTCGGGAGAGAGAATCGATTGGTCAGCGCGTCTCGGCGATCGATTGATTGCTGGCGACGAAGCCGGTTCATGGAACGTGATCGAAGCGGCGATGTCCTCAGGGCTTGAGCCTGATGCGGTGTATCTCGAAGTCCTGGCCCCTGCGCTCGCCGCGATTGGCGCGGCATGGGCTATCGGTGAAGTTTCGATCGCTGAAGAACACCGTGCCACCGCAGTGACGAATCGACTCATCGGGCGATTAGGTCCGCGATTCAATCGTCCCGGCCAAACGCGAGGGACGATCGTGTTGGGTGCGGTCGCCGGCGATCAACACGCGGTGCCGATCGCGATTGCGGCCGACCTTCTGCGCAGCCGGGGATTCACGGTGATCGACCTCGGCGCAGACACTCCCATTGAATCTTTTGTCGATGCCGCCTCTATCGCTGACCGACTCATTGCCGTCGGAATTTCGTCGAGCACCGGTGGCGTCGACGACAACGTGATCGCAACTGCAAACGCGATCACCACTCAACTTGGTTGCGCTGTCGTGATCGGTGGGCACGGAATTGGAGAACGCGCTCGCACTGCACATGCCGATGCCATCACCGAGTCGGCGAGCGACATGCTCAACGCATTCGATCGCATCGCCTCTTCATCGACGAAACGTGCGTAACTGCTCAACCTGGAGCTGGAGTAACGGCGGGACGTCCGGCGAGAACTTCGCTGATGTTCTCGCAGCAAAGACGCACCATGTCACCACGAGCCAATGTCGAGGCCGAACCCAGATGCGGCGCCAGCACCACGTTGTCGAGTGCGAAGAGCCCTTCGGTGATTGACGGCTCGAATTCATAAACATCGAGTCCGGCCGCTGCAATTCGTCGGTCGCGGAGTGCATGGACAAGCTCGGCTTCGTCGATGAGTGCACCTCTTGCGGTGTTCACGAGCACCGCCGACGACTTCATCAAACCAAATGCTCGAGCATCAACCATGTGTCGACTCTGTTCGTTCAGCGGGGCGTGAAGAGAGATGAAGTCCGAACGGTGAAGGAGTTCGTCGAACGAAACAAACTGAGCGCCCAATGTGCTCTCGATTTCAGGGCTCACACGATTGCGATTGAAATACACAATCTCCATTCCGAATCCTTGCGCTCGTCGAGCCACCGCCTGACCAATTGCTCCCATTCCCACGATGCCAAGAGTGCGATGACGCAATGGTTCGCCGAGTAACTGCGTCGGCGCCCAACCTGTCCACTCCCCTGCCCGAACCATGCGCTCGCCAGCACCAAGATTTCGAGCTGCCGCCAACAACAACGCCCACGCAAGATCCGCGGTTGCATCGGTGAGCACCCCGGGAGTCGTGGTCACTTCAATTCCACGAGCACGAGCTTCCGCGACCGCGATGTTGTCGAAACCCACGGCGTAATTCGAAATCACTCGCAGTGACGGTGCCGAATCAAACACCTCCGCATCTATGCGATCGCTCAGCATGCACAACAACGCATCTGCATCTTTGACGCCCGAAAGAAGTTCCTCACGTCGAAGCGGGCGATCTTCAAGATTCGACCGCACGTCGAATCCCATGTCGACAAGTAGCTCTGTTCCCGGAGCTGGCAATGGGCGGGTCACAAACACGATCGGAGCCATACGACACCGTGACACAACTTGATCAGTCAGTGGTGCCGTTCGGGTCTGCTTCCACAAAGGCGACCGGCGCTTCAAACGCCGCTCTGCGAGCAACTCTTCGAAGCGCACCTAACACTGGTCGTCCCGCCACCACGATGAACAGTGCGGTGAATAATGCTCGAGGGATGTCGAACCCAAAAGAAGTCGTGACATGGAATCCCCAGAATCGACGGAGATTCTCGGCGAGCGAATCGCCGGCCACATACGAAACAGTGGTGTCACCCGAACTCACAAACGGCCAGAACCACAGGTTCATGACAAGTCCGTAGGCCAATGCAGAGGCGGCCCCATAGGCAGCTAACAACGCGATTTCCACACGACCCCGGGCCGGTGGAAGACACCCGGCAAAAAATCCGATCCATGCCGCGCCAAACATTTGAAATGGCAGCCACGGCCCCACACCACCGGTGATGAGCGCGCTCACGAACAACGTGAGGGCTCCTAACACGAAGCCAAATCCTCGGCCGAAGACACGTCCAGCAGGAACGAGCAAGAAGAAAACAGGCTCGAAGCCCGCGACGCCGCCGCTTGGAAGGCGCAACACCGCGCCACTTGCGGCCAAGACACCCAAAAGCGCGACAGATTTCGCGTCGAGCGATCCGTCGGCCAATTCCGCCAGGATCACCCCGATCAGCAAGGGAATGAGAATCACGAAGATCCACGGAGCATCGCTGCTATGCGAAGCGTCTAACGACGAGCTCGCCGATGCGAAAAGCGGCCAGGCAAATGCCACGACGCCGAGTGCAAACGCGGCAATCAGCAACACCCACGAGGTGAGACCCAGTCGTACCGCATCAACACGACGCGGCGAAACAGCAGCCATCAGGAGGAACGTTCACTCGCTGCCGCGAGCGCCAGTTCCACCTCGTGCACCGTCAAGAGTGGCAAGGGCGCAAAAACTTTTGCGACCTGTGGGGCGAATACGGGCGAATGCACGACAACGTCGCGAGCTGGTCCATCGGCAACAACTTCACCCTCTGCGAGCACAATGCACCGATCGGCAACTGCAGCAACAACTTCGACATCGTGCGTCGCAATGACAACGGCGTGACCATCCGCGGCAAGTTGCGCGAGCACCTCAACCAAACGCTGTTTCGCGCCGTAGTCGAGGCCTCTCGTGGGCTCATCAAGCAGCAGCAACGGCGGTTCCGATGCCAACACGATGGAAAGCGCCAACCCGAGTCGCTGCCCTTCCGAAAGATCCCGAGGATGCGTCGTCGACTGAACGCCAGGAACAATCCGTTGAAGCACCGCTTGTGTTGTTCCATGCACGAGACCAGCATCGCGATCCGATGCAGCACATTCCGCCGCAACGGTGTCGTGGTAGAGCAACACACCACTGTCTTGCGGAACGAGTCCGGCGACACGCACGACATCACGAGCCGAGAGCCGATGCGGTTCGGCGCCCATCACCTTGATTGCGCCCGAGGCTGGCTCTCGAAGGCCCACAAGATGGTTGAGCAACGTGGACTTTCCTGCACCGTTACGACCCATCAGGGCAATGACTTCGCCCGATCGGAATTCGAGATCAATGCCTCGCAGCGCAGTGACGGGACCATAGGCCGCTTGAAGATTGCTGGTTGTTGCGATGACATCGCCGAGTGATCGAACTGGTCGACTGAAAACGTCGGTCTCAATCGTCGAGAGTTGCTCGCGAAGTGGACCGGCAACGCGTCGTGCATCACGAACGGAAAGTGGCAATGGTGACCAACCTGCCAGTCGTCCAAGTTCGACGACTGGCGGCGCAACCGGCGACTCTCCAAAAATTTCTGCCGGCGTGCCGACAACGACCGATTCGCCGTTTCCGGGAACCATCACAATGCGGTCGGCGTATTGCACAACGCGTTCGAGGCGATGCTCGGCAATCAACACGGTGATACCGAGGTCGTGCACCAAACGCGTAAGCGCGGCAAGAACTTCTTCGGCCGCGGCGGGATCGAGTGCAGACGTTGGTTCGTCGAGCACAAGAACGCGCGGGCCGGCAGTAAGGACAGAACCAATAGCGACGCGCTGTTGCTGACCACCGGAGAGCGAAGAAAGCGGCCGGTCGCGCAGCTCATGCAATCCAAGAAGATCGAGGATGTCTTCGACACGTCGACGCATTACCGAAGGATCGACGCCAAGGTTCTCCATGGCATAGGCCAATTCGTCTTCCACGTAATCGGTCACGAATCCGGCGGCGGGGTCTTGACCAACGACACCGACAACTTCAGCAAGATCACGCGGCGGATAGTCCGACGTGCGTCGCCCATCGATCACGACCGAACCGGCGAGAACGCCACCGGAAAACCTCGGAACCAATCCGTTCACTGCTTGCAGCAGCGTCGATTTCCCTGAACCGGTCACGCCAACAACAAGACACAACTCACCTTCGGGAACTTCGAACGACACATCGGTCAACGTTGGCACCGACGCATCGGGATAGGTGATGGTGACATGTTCGAACTTGATCATGCCGCTACCGCCATCGGCGAGGTTGCTGACAAAAGCGAGGGCGGCGTCGGAGCGAGCCACGCAGGAAGCATCGCAATAACGAGACCGAGAACCGCGATCACCGGCACTGCGGGAACTTCAAGCGGGTTGGTCGATGGAGTCAATGCATCGCCCATGCGTCCGACAACAACAAATGACAACAGTGCGACGATGCCCGCAATCGAAACACTCCATTCGGGAGCAACCCAAGGATCGGGTCGATAACGAGTTCGACTGTTTGTCGCACCGCCAGAAAGAAGTGCACCGATGAGTGCGGCGATTCCAAGAACGAGTGCAGGAATGCGAAACAACGCAGGTGAACCGGGGTCAAGGAGTCCGTAGGAACCCACTGCGAGAGCAACGAGGCCGACCAGTACGAGACCAACCGAACGTCGACGAACCATCACTGGAGTCTCACCTCGACGCCCATAGCCGCGGCTGTCCATCGATGCCGCAAGCGCAACTGCACGGTCAAGTGCACCCTCGAGGACCGGTAATGCCGACGCCGACCACGCACGAACACCGCGGTCGGCGCGTCCACGCAAACGCCGCGCTTCTCGCACCTGACGCGATGCAACGATCGCCTGTGGAGCAAACGTGAACGCAACGGTGACTGCGACACCGGCTTCATAGAGAACCGACGGAAGCGCTCGCAACATTCGGTAGGGACTGCACAACGAGGTCGCAGCACCAAAACACGCCAACACCGCAGCGAGGCGAAGACCTTGGTAGAGCGCGGCCATGAGCGACTCAATCGTGACCGGTCCACCAATACTGACTCCCGCAGCCCAACCCGGAAGCGTGACTTCAGGGATGGAAAACAGCGTTGTTCCAGGAACGCGCACTCCAAAAAGAATCTGAAACACCAAACGCACAGCGATCACGATGAGTCCGAGACGCAAGAAACTCGCAAACGATCGCGACCAAGGGACATCGGCGCGGCGAGAAACGACCACCCAACCCGCCACGGCGATGATGAGACAAAGCAAAACAGGATTTGTTGTACGCAGCGCGCACGCCGCGAGTGCAACAGCCCAGATCCACCAGGCTCCCGGATGCAACAGACGAGGAGTCATGGTCGAGTCCGTCGGGTTTGCCACCACGCGCCAACGGCCATGACCGAGATCAACACGACAACAGCAGCGATGCCGATCCATCGACCAGTGTTGGAATGCGTCGAACGTGATGATGCAAGTGCAACCTCGCCAACGACTTCGGCCTCAACAACCGTTGTCGACACGACCGAGCTTTCTCCTGCCGCGATCGCGTTTGAAACCTCAGCGCTTTCGGCTGCAGGACTCTGAGGTGCAGCGCCACCCGTCGTTCCGCCTTGTGTCGGGGCTGCGCTCGGCGCGCCCGTGCCAGGAAACGCGGGAAGTTCGGGTGCTGCCGGTGTCGCAGCAACGAGAGCAGGGAACAACGATCGCGATGGACCAATACGCGGAGGTGGGTCTTGCCCATTCCCCGCACCCTGGACGTAGCGCCATCCTTCAATATCGCCGTCGGAAAGTCGTCGAGTGAACGGATTGAAGTTGCCATAAACCCAACTTCCCGATGTGCCATTGAAATAGGCCCAATATTCAAAGCCACCGGCATTGCGATCGCCGCAGCCCGTTGCCGGCATGCCATCAATTGCACACAGCAACCCGCTCGAACCGTAACGGGGAGAACCAGTACCAAGTTCCGATCCGCGACGCGCGAGCAACTGTGAGCCCGTCGTGTTCGCGGGCACAACCAAACACGTGGCCGAAGATCCACCGCCGAGGTCCGCCGCATCGACAACAAGCACAACGCGAATTTCACCAGCAGCAAGCGGACCAGCGCACGACGACGCGTCTGCCCGTTGCGTCGACGCAATGCCGATTCCGACACCCGAAACCATCAGCACGAACAACGCAACCACGACGCGACGCGCGAACGACGCACGCTTGCGCTTCAGAGTTGCGGTGTAGGAACGGTTCACGGTGCGGGGCCACTCGGCGAGGGTTGGTGCCGGAGGAAGGGCGAGAGACCCGACCGGACCACGGACCAAGGCCGCCGACCGAACCGAGCCCCACCTCCCGTAGTCCGACGACGGTCTTGTGATGGAGCATTCCCCCGAGCAGGCAGTCCGGCTCGTGACCGCCCAAAGGATCTCTCTGGTGGCCACCTACGGTTGCGGGTCAGCGCCGGAATCAGACCGGCTTCCCCTGCTGCGGTGGGTCAAGTTGTGGCTCCACCCCACCACACGGGTGGCCCCCCGTCAATCACCGCGCAATCGGCCCCCCGACCGGCGGTTTTGGGTGCCCCCGCCGTATCCTCAGACCATGACGACAGAGCCGACCCTGCCCCCTGGCCTCACCGCCGTGGCCGAAGCACTCGGGTCCGCTCTCGGTGAATTCCGCCTGCGAGTGGGGCGTGAACTGCGCACCCTCATCGCCGGCGACAACCCCCCAGTCCGCGATCTCACCAAACCGATCGAGGGCGATCCCGGCCTCTTCGGCCCCGACTCCATCACTTGGCGCGTGCACGCCGACGGCTCAATGCTCATCGCCGGCGTCCGAGCACTGCTGTTGCAAACCATGCACCCGCTTGCCATGGCCGGCGTTGCCGATCACTCCGATTACCGCCGCCATCCTCTCGACCGCTTGGCCAACACGAGCCAGTTCGTCGCGGCCACCACGTTCGGCACGACGGAGCAAGCCGACGCAGCATTTGAACTCGTTACGCGAGTTCACCAACGCGTCGTTGGTACCGCTCCCGATGGCCGCGAGTATTCGGCAAACGATCCTCACCTCCTTTCGTGGGTGCATCACGCCGAGGTCGATTCCTTTTTGCGCACCTACCAGCGCTATGGCGCAAAGAAGTTGAGCGCATTCGAAGCCGATCGTTACGTCAACGAGATGGCGGTCATCAATGATCGTCTCGGTGGTGACTATTCGGCCCGTTCCGTTGCCGAACTCGAGGAATGGATGCAAACCGTTCGGCCTGAACTCGAAGCCGGACAACAAGCGCTCGACGCAGCGCGTTGGCTCATGCTCGCTCCGCTTCCACTTTCAGCTCGACCGGCCTATGGCGTGATCTTTCCGGCCGCTGTCGGACTGTTGCCCGACTGGGTTCGCACCGAACTGAACCTTCCAAGCGTTCCGTCGCTCGATCCGCTCGTGGTGCAGCCCGCAGCTCGCGCACTCATTCGTACGCTCACGTGGGCTATCGAAGGTGCGATCGAGGCCGACGCCGCCTAAGCGATTACATCTGCAGCAGTCGCAGTTCGCTGCTCAGACTCCGTAGCCACCATCGATGTCGAGCATTTGGCCCGTGATGAAATCGGCGCGGTCCGACACGAGAAAGCACACGGCTTCGGCAATATCGACGGCATCGCCAAACTTTCGCAATGGGATATTGCGCATGGTGACTTCGAGTGCCGCATCGTCGAGATCACCCGAGGCCATCAATCGCGCAGCCATTCCATCGGTGAGCATTCCTGGACCGACGCAATTGGCGCGTACACCGAAACGTCCTTCTTCCGCCGCAAGCGCGCGCACCACTGCCTCAACCGCACCCTTGGTGCCAGACGAAAGACCGTCGCGCACCGGATATCGGCGTGTCGCCGCAGTTGTGACCGCAACAATGCTTCCGCCAACTTTGCGAAGGTGTTCGAGCGCTGGTTGCACGATGTTGAAAAACGCCACCGCTTCACCTTCGATTTGTGCACGATAGGCAGAAGGTTCAACGCGACTCAGATGCATCTGAGTGACATGTGGTCCGGCTGCGTGGACGAGTGTGTGAATGCCACCGAAATCCGTAACTGCAGTCGAAACAACTGCAGCAGCAATTGATTCGTCGACAAGATCGGCAGGCATTGCCATCACGCGAACATCGAGATCAGCAAGTTCAGCGATGATCGCGTCGGCAGCATCGCGATTCGAGCGATAGGTGAACAGCACGTCGCTTCCCCGCTCCGCCAGCATCCGAACGATCGCTGCGCCGATACCACCGCTTCCGCCGGTCACGACAGCGACACCACTGCGGCTTTCAAAATCGTTCACCTGAACTCCTCGGTTGAAAGGTGCTCTTCAACGGTACCTGTCGATCGATCGAGTGGACGCACGAACTCTGATGATCGGACAAACTCAACCCATGACCGAAACCGAGGAAGAGCCAATCCGCCTTTGCTTCGTATGCCTCGGGAACATTTGTCGATCACCAACTGCAGAAGGAATCATGCGGACGCTTGTGGAGCAAGCTGGAGTGGCATCACGTATTGAGGTGCATAGTGCTGGCACTGCCGGATGGCACCGAGGTGAACTTCCCGACGACCGAGCGCGCGCGGAAGCGCGTCGCCGGGGAATCGAACTGACCTCGAGAGCCAGCGCGTTTCTTCCTGGCGACGCATCGTTCTACGACCTCGTCTTGGCAATGGACACAGCAAACGAACGTGATCTTCGTGACCGCACCGATCCTTCGCTGCATGCGCGGATTGTGCGCCTCCGTCAGTTTGATCCAGCCCTCAGCGACGCGGACCCATGGGATGGCGATGTTCCCGACCCGTGGTCGGGAGGCGACGATGGATTCATTGAAGTTTTTGACCTCATTGAAGCGGCGTGCATCGGGCTCCTCGATCAACTCCGCACGAACAACCAATTCTGAACAACGACCTCGCCGGGTGAACCCCCGGCCGTAGTATCGGCACCGTGACGGCATCGGCCAGCGACATTGCGAACGACGTGACTGTCGTCGACGCGAACGACGATCCGCAGCCGCCGGTTGATCAACGACTCGTCATCGCCATTGTCGCCCTCATTGCCATCGTTCTCGTTTGGCTCCTCTACCGACTCCTGACGTCTGACTGGCTGCCGATCGGCGACTACCGCACCTTGCAATTGCGCGTTGCCGATGTCGGTGGATCAGAAACGCCAATCGTTGGCGTGTACTCGCGCTATCAGTGGAATCACCCGGGCCCGCTGCTGTTCTACGCGCTTGCACTTCCGTACCGATTGAGCGGCTCCTCAGACATTGGGTTGTTGATCGGAGCTTTGCTCATCAACCTCGGAACGATTGCGACCACTCTCTGGATCGCCGCACGAGCCGGTCGTCGCGCGTTCGTCCTCGTTGGCTTTTTCATTGCACTGTTGTGTCTCGGAATGAATCCAGCTGGATTGGCCGATCCTTGGAATCCGGAATTCGTCATTCTCTCCGTCTTCGCAACTGCAGTTGCGTGCTGGCGAGTGGTATTTGGCGATCGCGTCGCTGCGATTGCCCTCGTTCTCTTTGGTTCGTTCGCCATTCAATGCCATATCGGAAGCGCGCTTCCGGTTGGGCTCCTGATCGGCATCGGAGCGACCGCACTCATCGTTCGGTCCGTGCGCGGAAAAGACCGTTCACACGACCGCCGCACTGCCCTCAGTGCTCTTGGCGTTGCGATCGTGTGCTGGATTCCACCGATCATCGAACAATTCACGCATTCGCCCGGAAACCTTCGACTCATTTACGAATTTCTTCGGAACCCGCCTCGTGCAACCACCGGATTCTCAACCGGCGTACAAATCGTGTTCCGCTTTCTTTCAGTCCCTGGCTATTGGGTTCGTGGCGAAGAACCCACCCACATCACTTCCGCGCTCAACACCTCGGGCTGGGCGATTCCTTGGGCGCTCGTCGCGTTGTGCATCGCTGCGTGGTGGGCATGGAAGAAGAACTGGCGAAGCGAACTTGCGCTTTGTGGCATTGCCGGGGCTCTCGTTGTTGCCGGAGCGATTTCATCGTCGCGAATTGTCGGAGCACCGGCGCCGTACTTGCTTCGTTGGATGTGGGCGATCGCTGCGTTCACGTGGCTCGCTGTTGCAGTGGTTGCACTGCGTCAGATCGCGCTCACGACATTTGGTCGACGCCATGCAAACAATCTCGTCGCCGTCGCAACGATTGTTGTACTTCTGACAATGATCATTCGAGGAGTCAATCTCGCTCCGCTCCGACTTTCCGAAAGTTGGACCCGCGCGATCGCCGCACTCACACCGCCGGTACTTGCGGCGATCGAAAACGCGCCCGGACCGATTTACCTTGCCGATGGCTACGGACTTGATGGTTCCGCTGGGCTCGATCTCCTTGCCCAGGCAGAACAAGCCGGTCTGCAAGTTCGTCGAGGACCAAGTTGGGCCTATATCTACGGCGACAAGCGCGTCATCAATCGCGACGACGCAGCCTCGGAGTTGCTCTACCTCACCGGTTCAACGCGTCTGCAGTTTGAGGCCGACCCGCGTTACCGAGAAATTGTCACCTACGACCCGCTCACACCCGATCAGCGCGCCGAGTACGACGCGCTCGTCGCGAAGTACGCAGGTATCGACGTTCCGGCAGGGATGTCGGCGTTTGAACAAGCACGCGCTCGCGAGGACTTGATGTCGCAATGGGTGACCACAGAACTGGCAAGCAAATCTCCTAGCGATGACTTCAAGCGCTACGTGAAACTGCTACTCGCCGGCGAAACGGTCTCTGTCTTCCTCTCCAACGGGCCACCCGCCAACAACGGCATCTCCACCACTCCCCTCGCCCACTGAAACACCGGCGGCAACGCCGAGGCCGCCCATACCTGCGCAAGTAGCATCGGCACGTTGTGACCGCCGCTCCCACCCCCACTCCTTCGTCTGCCCGCTCGTCAGCGCTTGGGCTTCGAGCCCGGCTCGCTCTCGGAGCCGGGCGATTCGTTGCATGGGCATCACGGCTCGTGCATTTCGGTACCGGTTCGGTCATCGGCGGCCGCGTCTCGCTTCTCATCGATTCTTCGCTGCTCGCAAAACTCACCGCGAACCGCGACGTCGCCATTGTGAGCGCGACCAATGGAAAGACCACCACCACAAAACTCCTGTCCACCGCGCTCAGCGCAGAACGACCTGTGGTTTCGAATTGGCTCGGAGCGAACATGACGCCGGGCATCGTGGCTGCGCTTGCGGCATCGCCTGCGAACGAAACCGCCGTTCTCGAAGTTGATGAGCGCTGGGTTGATTCGGTCCTCCGCGACACCAACGCCAACACGGTAGTGCTATTAAATCTCAGTCGCGACCAACTTGATCGCACACAAGAAGTCCGTAAATTGGCCGAACGCTGGCGCCAGGCACTTACTGCGACACCTCCACGCACCGTCATCGCCAATGCTGACGATCCGCTCGTCACGTGGGCCGCTCTCGCCGCCCCAAAGGTTGTCTGGATCGCAACCGGTCAAGAGTGGACCGCTGATGCTGCCGGCTGTCCCGCATGTTCCGGTCGCATCGACTTCACCGATTCCGATTGGTCGTGTTCCTCGTGCGATTTACGTCGACCAGCAATTGATGTTTCCGTTTCGAACGAAACAATCACGATTGACGGCCGAGAATTCCGCTCTCCTCTTGCACTTCCCGGACGCGTGAATCGGGTCAATGCCGCCTTTGCGCTCGCCGCTTCCTCGGAAATGGGTGTCAGTCTCACAGCTGCATTTGATGCACTCGACGACATCACCGAGGTCGCCGGCCGCTATCGCGTTGCCGACATCAATGGCACCAAGATCCGTCTCCTCCTCGCCAAGAATCCCGCCGGCTGGCATGAAGCCCTTGAATTGCTCGAGGGTCCCACGACACCGCTCGTTATCGCTATCAACGCGCGAATCGCCGATGGCCACGATCCGTCATGGCTATGGGATGTTGACTACGAACGCGTTGGCTCTCGACTTGTGATCGCCATCGGCGAACGCCGCCACGACCTCGCTGTTCGATTCCGTTACGGAAACATCAATCACGCGGTCGCGGAAAACCTCGATGCTGCACTTGAACTCGTTCGAGCATCTGCGGAGTTCGACCCAACCGTTCCTGTCGATGTCGCGTCGAACTACACCGCGTTCCAAGACCATCTCCAACGTGTCGGAGGTGTGTTGTGACCTCATCTTCAACGTCGACGCATCGAGACTCTGCGGTCACAATTGTTTCGCTGTATCCAGAACTTCTCGGCACCTACGGAGACGGCGGAAATGCCCTCGTGCTTTCGCGCCGACTCGAATGGCGAGGTATTGCCGTTGAGCACCTCACCGTTGACGCTGGCGCGCCCGTGCCCGATTCCGCCGACCTTTATCTCGTTGGTGGTGGCGAGGACGGACCGCAGGTACAAGCAACACGAGAGCTTGAGCGCAGCCAGGGTTTGCATCGGGCCGTCGACAAGGGTGCTGTCGTGTTGGCGATTTGTGCAGGTATGCAAATTCTCGGGCACCGTTTCCCCGATGCGTCGGGAGCGAGTCGCGACGGACTCGGACTCCTCGATTGCGAAACCGTTCGCGTTGATCGGCCTCGCGCCGTCGGCGAACTCCTCACGACATCGGCTCAATTCACTACCGCGCGCGGAGTCGTCGACCTCGGCCCTCTCACCGGATTTGAAAATCACGCTGGTCGCACAGTTCCTGGTCCCACCTCTCACGTACTCGCCTCGGTCGAAGTAGGCGAAGGCAACGGCAATGGTTCCGAAGGTGTTGTCACCGGAAACGTTATTGGCACCTATCTTCACGGACCAGCGCTCGCCCGCAACCCCCGACTCGCAGACGCGCTTCTTGGATTGATCGTCGGTCCAGAAGCACTCACCTCACTCGACGACCACGATGTCGATGTTCTGCGCGCTGAACGCATCCATGCGGCCCGCGAACACGAACTCGCTCCTCGCCGCTCATGGCGAGATGTCTTGAGACGATCATGACAACAACGCTTTCCGCATCGCCACGTACGTTGAGATCAGTTGTTCACATCGCCTTCGTCATCCTTGCGAGCATCTGTCTCGTTCTTGGAGATGTGCTTGCGTTCAATCAGTTGGCGACGCAATCTGCGACCGACGCGATCCTTCAATTGGCGGTATTCGCCGTTGGTGGCGCAGGGGTATTCGAGTGCCTTCGTCGCGCGTTCTGCTCACACACATTACGAGGGCGTCTCACCGCCATTGTTCCCGGGCTCCTCAGCATTGCTGCCTTCATCGCATGGCGATCACAGGTGTCGGTGGGTTGGTTGGTCGTGATCACCGGCGCCGGAGCTCTTGCACTCGGCGCTGTCACTGTGCGTCTGCTGTGGGCTCAGGATCGCTCAGGTGATTCCGAGCGAGACCAGTTACTCGGGCTCCTTTGCCTCGCTCAGCTGATCGTCTTTGCATATGTGGGTGTGCTCGCCATCGTCGACGCTGGCTCGACGCTCTTCGGGTAAGTCCCGACCGGTTCCTGCCACTCCACAGCCCGAAAATTTCGGTGCGAGCCGGATGCAACTCGGTCACGAACCCCTATCGTGTCGGCATGACACTCAACGTTGGAGACACCATCCCTTCCGTCGACCTCTACGTCATGGGCGCTGCCGGACCAGAAAAGGTCAACACCGCCGATGTCCTTGGGTCAGGCAAAGTTGTTCTGTTCGCCGTCCCCGGAGCCTTTACGCCGGGTTGTTCGAAGGTTCACCTGCCGGGCTTTGTGCAGCAGGCAAATGAACTCACCGAAAAAGGCGTCGATCGGATTGCGTGTCTCTCCGTGAACGACGCGTTCGTTATGGGAGCGTGGGGCGAAGATCAGCAGGTCGGCGATTCCATCACGATGCTTGCCGATGGCAATGGCGAGTTCACCGAAGCCATGGGTCATGTGATGGACGGAAGTGGATTTGGTCTTGGCATTCGTTCCAAGCGCTACGCCGCGATCATCGAAGACGGCGTCATCACCAATCTTGATATCGATGAAACTGGTGGCGTTGAAGTGAGCTCTTGCTCAGCAGTCATCGGACGCCTGTAACTCGCGTCAGCACATCAAACGAATTTGGAAAACGGGTCTGGGGTTTCCCTAGGCCCGTTTCGCGTTTCGGCTCAGACCGCGCGTCCGACGAGATAACCCGTACGCACTGCGCCTTCGATGTATCCGACTGACGCAGCATCGCCAACGACATGGACCTCGAATCCGTCGGCGATGAGTTGATCAGCAATGGATTCGTCGGCATGCACACCACTCGCGATGACAACCGCATCGGC